>WFPQ01000102.1 GCA_015487515.1 Hyphomicrobiales bacterium
AATGGCAGGGCATGCTGATTTCCTTGCTTGAAAGCCGGTGGAATGATTTGCAAAAAACGCCGCTGCGGCGCCGGATTGCGGGAATTTTCATGCTGGCCCTGCTGGCGGGCACAACTCTCCTGGTTTCAGCTTTTTTGGTATGGCTGCTGGGTTTTTTGCCCCTTTCCTGGTTTTTCGAAGCGGTGCTTGCCTCGGTTCTGCTGGCCGGAAGCCAGTTGCAAAGGGCGGTTTCAGAGGTTGCAGGTGCCCTTGATGTTTCCCTTGAAATGGCAAGGGAAAAGGTTTCGCACATTGTCGGCCGGGACACCAGAAACCTTGACGGGCACGGGATTTCCCGGGCGGCCATAGAGAGCCTGGCTGAAAACAGCTCCGATGGCCTGGTTGCCCCCCTGTTCTGGCTGGTCCTGTTCGGCCTGCCCGGCATTGCCCTTTACAAGGCCATAAATACTGCCGATTCCATGGTTGGTCACCGCAATGAGCGTTACGGGGAATTTGGCTGGGCCAGCGCCCGGCTCGATGATCTTGCAAACTGGCTTCCGGCCCGCCTGAGTGCCGCTCTTTACGCATTGGCGGCCATTTTCATGGATGAGGCATCGGCAGGAAAAAGCTGGAGTACGGCCCTTAGCGATGCCCCGGCCCATGCTTCGCCCAATGCTGGATGGCCCGAGGCGGCCCTGGCCGGTGCCCTGGGTCTTGGCCTTGGCGGGGCGCGAAATTACGGGGGCAGGATCTTGAATCTTCCCCCCATGGGGCACGGAAGGCGGGATTTGCGCGGACAGGATATCCTGCGGGCCATTGAGCTCTATTCGATCATGCTCAACCTGACCGTGGTCATTGTCGGGGCCGGGGCAGTGCTGACAATGGTGTCATTGGCGCAATTCTGAAAACGGTCCGGGCCGGGTTTCATGATTTTGGCAACTGGCCCTTGAGTGGCAAAGGCAGCCCGGCCACGCTCAAATATACATTGCTGCATATTCTGGCCAGTTCCTGGTTCAAAAGCCCGATTTCATCGTCGAACTGCCGGGCCAGCCGGTTTGGGGAAATCCCCCCGAGCCCCACCTCGCTGGATACCATGATGATCCTGCAATCATCTGTATTGGCCAGCATGTCCTTGAGTTGTTTGATTTTTTCCGGTTTGCTGACATTTTTGGCAAATGTCAGGTTCGAAAGCCACATGCCCAGGCAGTCCACCAGTATCACATCATGGTTTCCCCTTGTTTTTTCAATGGTTTTTGCCAGTTCCAGGGGTTGTTCATAGGTTGTAAAACTCTTGTCGCGCAGTTTCCTGTGCAATTCTATGCGCTGCTCCATTGCCCCATCGCCCGCCTCTGCGGTGGCTATGCAGGCCGGCCTGTTGCCTGTTTCAAGGGCTATGGATTCTGCCAGCGCGCTCTTGCCGCTCCGGGTTCCGCCCAGGATCAAGATATGACCACCGTCCATTACGCAATCCTGCCGGGTATTTTGATAGTGCCGGATATTTTTAATGCTGCTGGGTACGCATGCACCGGCCCCAGCCTGTTTCAGCCTATAACACGTTTCCTGGTCCGGCGCACGCAATTAACCTGTTTTGCCGTTAAAATACCCTGTTATTTGACTGTCGTTGCAAGTATCTTTTTTGACATGTTCTTTGTGCTGCCTGTTGCAGCAGATTGCCATGGCAGGGACCGGCTGCAGTGATTGGCCGAAACCGGGGGTGTGAATTGACGCGGATGTTTTTGGGGGTTGATGGCGGGGGTACCCGGTGCCGGATGCGTCTGGCCGATGCCAGCCTGAAGACCATTGCCGAGGCTCAGATAGATGCTCCCTCGAACCTGCAGGTGGAAAATGGGGATGCGGCTTTTGCGGCCATTGGCCGCTTGACGGATCTGGTTTTTGCCCGGGCCGGCCTTGATATCGGCCAGGCTGCAAATGTCCATGCCTGTTTTGGCATGGCTGGTGCCAGGTTGCTAAAGGCCAGGGAAAATTTTGCAGCCCGCCCCTTTCCCTTTGCCTCGGCAATGGTTGTCGATGACATAGACATTGCCCGGGCCGGGGCCCACCTGGGCGCAGATGGGGCGGTATTGATAATCGGTACCGGCTCGGCCGGGCTGGGTCTGGCTTGCGGCAAGCGTTTTCAGGTTGGCGGCTGGGGTTTTCTGGTTGGGGACGAAATGTCCGGTGCCTGGCTTGGCCGCAAGCTGCTCCGCAGGAGTCTGAGGGCATTCGAGGGGCTGGAAAAGGGGTCTGCCCTTTGTGATGCGGTCATGGAGATTTTTGATGATGATCCGCAAAAGCTCATGGAATGGTCCTTCAGGAATCCAGCTGCCCTTGCCGATCATGACCCCGGCCACTCCGCCCGTTCATACCGGGACCGGCCTCTGGTGGCCCATGCGCGCCCGGTGGATTATGGTGCTTTCGTGCCGATGATCTTTGACTTTCTTGAACAGGGAGATCCTGTTGCCGCCGAATTGCTGGCCCTGGAGATGGAACAGGTGGAAAGTTACATGAGGTGGTTTTTGCATCGCGGCATTGATTCCATAGCCGTGGTTGGCGGGCTTGGACAAAGGCTTCTGCCCATGCTCGAGGAATCCCATCCCGGCCTGGTCATCAGGCCCAGATCCTCTCCATTGAACGGAGCGGTAATTCTTGCTGCTGCTTCTTTGGATCATGACAATGCCACCCGGCAGCATTCATCCGGCTTCTGACATGTTCGGCCGCAAGAAATCATAAGGGGAAAGAATCTTGTCAGCAAAGACGATTCCGGTTCAGCCATTTGATTACGTGGTTTTTGGTGCCACGGGAGATTTGACCAGGCGCAAGCTCATCCCGGCTCTTTATTATCGTTTCAGGGCTGGTCAGTTTGATGAACGTTCCCATGTGATCGGGGTTTCAAGAAGTCCCTGGAACGATGAAAGAATGCAGCAGGCGGCCATTGATTCGGTTCGTGAGCATGTGGAGGAAAAATATCTGGATGAGGATGTCATTGCCCGTTTTGCTTCTTGTTTCAGCTATGTGCACAACGATGTGACCAACGAGGAGGACTGGAAGGATATTTCCGACAAGCTGCGTGATGACGAGAACATAGTGCGCGCCTTTTACCTGGCCGTTTCCCCTTCGCTGTTTGCCCCCATTTGCAAATATCTCAAGAAAGGGAATTATTGCCGTCCCAATTCCCGGGTTGTGCTTGAAAAGCCCCTGGGCAGTGATCTTGAATCTTCCAAGGAGATCAATGATGCGGTTGGCGAGGCTTTTTGTGAAGACCAGATCTACCGCATCGACCATTACCTGGGCAAGGAAACGGTTCAGAACATTCTGGCGCTGCGCTTTGCCAACGCCATGTTCGAGCCGGTATGGAATTCCGCCCACGTGGATCACGTCCAGATAACGGTTGCCGAATCGGTCGGGGCCGGCCGGCGCGGTTATTATGACCAGTCCGGCGCCCTGCGCGACATGGTGCAGAATCACATATTGCAACTGGTTTGTCTCGTGGCCATGGAGCCTCCCTCCTCGGATGCCGCCAACGCCCTGCGTGACGAAAAGCTCAAGGTCCTGAGGGCCCTCAAGCCCATATCCGGGGATGGACTGGAAAAAATCTCTGTTCGCGGGCAATACAGTTCCACCCGATCCGGCGATGTTGAGGTTCCCTCCTACCAGGACGAACTGCCCAGGGAAAAACGCGGCTCCAGAACCGAGACATTCGTTGCCCTCAAAATGGCCATCGAGAACTGGCGCTGGTCCGGGGTGCCCTTTTATATCCGCACCGGCAAGCGCCTTGCCGCAAGGATTTCGGAAATAATCATCCAGTTCCGTGAAATTCCCCACTCCATATTCGACCACGCCGAGGGGGTTCCCACGGCCAACAAGCTGGTCATTCGCCTGCAGCCCGACGAGGGGGTCAAGCTGTTTTTGATGATCAAGGATCCGGGCCCCGGCGGCATGCGCCTGCGCGAGGTCAACCTGAACCTTTCCTTTGCCGATACCTTTGACGATCGCACCCCCGATGCCTATGAGCGCCTGCTGCTCGATGTCATTCGCGGCAACCAGACCCTGTTCATGCGTCGGGACGAACTGGAGGCAGCCTGGGCGTGGATCGACCCGATTCGCCTTGCATGGGACCAGTCCAGCGAAGGCCCCCAGCCCTACAAGGCCGGGACCTGGGGACCCACGGGTTCCATTGCCCTGATAGAGCGTGACGGGCGTACCTGGCACGAAGAAAATGATTATTAGGCAGCGGGGTTTGAAAGATGCTTGAACGCCATGATTTTGCAAACCCTTCCGATCTTGCCCGGCATCTGGCCGCCAGGGTGGCCGATGATCTTGTGGAAGGGTCCGGCCGGCGCCCCCTTGCTTCTCTTGCGGTTTCCGGTGGTTCGACCCCGGCCCTGTTTCTTGAAACCCTGGGGGGCATGGATAGGCCAGCCTGGCCGGAAACGGTGGTAACGCTGGTGGATGAGCGCTGGGTGGACAATATTTCGAAGCGTTCCAATGCCGCTTTTGTAAAAAACCACCTGTTGCGGGGTCCGGCCCGGCAGGCAAGGTTTTTTCCCCTTTACAGAAAGGTTGAAAAACCCGATGCCAATACCGTTGCCAGGATAAATTCCGAGTTTGAAGAACAGGTTCCGCTGCCCTTTGATGCGCTGGTTCTGGGCATGGGTGAAGACGGGCACACGGCATCCTTGTTTCCCGGGGCAGACAATCTGCCAGCGGCTCTTGCAGAGCCCGGCCCGGTCCTTGCCATTACCGCACCGCAAACAGGCGAACAGCGCATTACCCTGACCCTGCCGGCCATTTTGAATGCCAGGAACATATATTTGCATATCGAGGGAGAAAAAAAGGTTGCGGCCCTGGAACGGGCCCTTGCAGGCGATGACATTGCCCGGATGCCGGTTCGGGCAGTCTTGCAGCAATCGCAAAGGCCCCTGCAAGTTTTCTGGAGTCCCTGAAAACTTGCAGGCCAGGTTTTCGGAAACTGTGTCTGATCAATCAATTTTACCCGTGGATACCCGCTCCAATGAAAATCAGAAGCACCATATCAGAAATAACCGGCCGCATCATTGAACGCAGCAGCAAGTCCCGGAGCCGGTATCTTGCAAACATGGAAATACAATTGCAGGATGGTGTTCAGCGCGGCGCCCTGAGCTGTGGAAACCTTGCCCATGGCTTTGCGGCCTGTTCGCCTGCCGACAAGGCATCTATTGCCGGTTCTGATGCGCCCAATCTCGCCATTGTCACTGCCTATAACGACATGCTTTCGGCTCACCGTCCCTACAGGGATTATCCCCGGCTTATCAAGCAGGCGGCCCGCCAGGTCCGGGCCACTGCCCAGGTGGCAGGTGGGGTTCCGGCCATGTGCGACGGGGTTACCCAGGGGCAGGCCGGCATGGACCTGTCCCTGTTTTCCCGTGATGTCATAGCCATGTCCACCGCCATAGCCCTTTCCCACAACATGTTCGATGCGGCGCTTTTTCTTGGCATATGCGACAAGATCGTTCCCGGCATGCTGATCGGGGCGCTGTCCTTTGGTCACCTTCCGGCGGTTTTCATACCCTCCGGTCCCATGGCCTCGGGCCTGCCAAACGATGAAAAGTCAAAGGTGCGTCAATTGTTCATGGAGGGCAAGGTGGGCCGGGCAGAACTGCTCGAGGCCGAGGCCAGGTCCTATCATTCTCCCGGTACCTGCACGTTTTACGGCACGGCAAATTCCAACCAGATGCTGATGGAGATCATGGGTCTGCACCTGCCTGGTTCAAGCTTTGTTCCCCCCGATACTCCCCTTCGCAATGCCCTGACCAGGGAAGCGGTTAAAAGGGCCGTTGCACTGAGTGCTTCCGGAAATGATTACACGCCGGTCGGACGGCTGCTTTGCGAAAAGGCTCTTGTCAACGGGATGGTTGGCCTTCTGGCCACTGGCGGCTCTACCAATCTGACCATGCACCTGGTGGCCATTGCCGCCGCCGCCGGCATCATCGTTACCTGGGACGACATGTCCGAACTGTCGTCCCATGTGCCCCTGCTGGCCCGGATTTATCCGAACGGGGTTGCCGATGTTAATCATTTTCATGGGGCCGGTGGCATGGGGTTCCTGATAAGGCAATTGCTCGAGGACGGATATCTGCACAATGACGTCAAGACCGTGGCGGGGCCCGGGCTTGAAAGATATACCATGGAGGCAAGGCTCAGTAATGGCAAACTTTCCTATGAAAAGGCCCCTGCGGTCTCGCAATTGCCCAAGGTGCTGACCGGCACCGGGTCTCCCTTTTCCCCCAATGGCGGCCTTATGGTTCTCAAGGGCAATCTCGGCAAGTCCGTCATCAAGGTTTCCGCCGTCAGTCCCGAACACCGCATAATAAGGGCCCCGGCCCGGGTCTTTGAATCCCAGGGGCAATTGCTGGAGGCTTTCAGGCGGGGAGAATTGACATCGGACATGGTTGCGGTGGTGCGTTTTTGCGGCCCCAGGGCCATCGGAATGCCAGAACTGCACAAACTGACCCCGGTTCTTGGTATATTGCAGGACCGGGGGTTAAGGGTGGCCCTGGTTACTGACGGCCGCATGTCCGGCGCCTCCGGCAAGGTTCCGGCGGCAATTCACCTGACCCCGGAAGCGCTGGATGGCGGTCCGGTTTCAAGGGTCAGGGATGGGGACCTGCTGGTTCTTGATGCGGTAAATGGCAGCCTGAATCTTGTTGGCGACGAGAAAGAGTTCAACGCCCGCAACTGCTCGACCCCGGACTTGCACGAACAGCACCATGGCATGGGCCGCGAGATGTTTTCCCTGTTTCGTCAGCGGGCCCGGCGGGCCGATCTGGGGGGCGGGATTCTTGATTTTGCAACATCCTGCCAGGACGGGGGTGCCTCCGATCTTGAAAAGCCGTGAAATTATGAAATCCTGGAGCACTTCCGGGTCGAACCGAACCATTCCGACGGGGCGGATTTGTGACGAGATAAGATGAAAATCCCAGGGGCATATCTGGACATGGCCGAGATTTTCTAGGCTGGTACTGGTGCAGATATACCCGTTTCTTGGGGTTCCGGATCGGCGGATGCCTGTAGCCAGGGCGGAATTGTCCGATGGGCAGATATTCCGCTTCATCCGTTTTGAGCCCGGATCATCTTGCCAATCGGGAGACAGGACTGATCCGATTCCATCCGTAAATGTTCTAGAAGCCGCCGCCGGTCTTGAAGCCGCCCGAGCGCCGAGAGCCCCTGGAACCGGACCTGGGGCGCGAAAATCCCTTGCCCGGCCGTCTTCCGCCCCCGGGTCTTGAACTGCCCGGTTTTGCTCCCCACGGGGAGCGCTGGCGGGAGGGGTTGTTTTTCCATGGCCCCCTGGGGGCAGTCTTGCGTGATCCCGACCGTGGTCGGGTATTGCGGTTTCTTCCTCCCCGCGGCAGCCCGAAGCTTCCTCCCCAGTCTCCGGTTCCTGCCTTCCAGCTTTGGCTGTCTTGCCACTGCCCCCAATAGGAGGCGGCGCTTATGGCCCCGCGCAGGAATTCTCCCAGCAGGTCTCCCACCAGTTCATCCCG
>WFPQ01000103.1 GCA_015487515.1 Hyphomicrobiales bacterium
GCCCTGGAAGGGCTGACGGCGGCACGAATAAAAAAGGCGGGGGTGCCGGGGAAGCCCGCCGGCGCGAGGCAAGAAAAGCGGTCGCAGACCGCGACGGCGGATCATCAAATCAAGGCGTAACCGCCACCGTTGCCGCTTTACAAAAACTCATTGAACATGGCCGCGACGTTGTCGAGGGGTCCCCTGCCTGGACTCCTCACAAGCCCGAGCGCCCTGAAAAGTCCGATGGCAACATTCCCTTTGAACTGGTCACCGATTTCACCCCGCAGGGAGATCAGCCCGGCGCCATTGCCGAATTGAAAAGGGGAATAGAAAACGGAGAGACCGACCAGGTTCTGCTCGGGGTAACCGGATCGGGCAAGACCTTTACCATCGCCCAGCTGATTGCCCAGACCCAGCGTCCGGCCCTGATCCTGGCCCCCAACAAGACCCTTGCCGCCCAGCTTTACGGTGAGTTCAAGAGTTTCTTTCCCAACAATGCGGTGGAATATTTCGTCTCGTTTTATGACTATTACCAGCCCGAAGCCTATGTGCCGCGCACCGATACCTACATAGAAAAGGACAGCCAGATAAACGACCAGATAGACCGCATGCGCCATTCGGCCACCCGTGCCGTTCTGGAACGTGATGATGTAGTAATCATAGCCTCGGTATCCTGCATCTATGGCATCGGTTCGGTCGAAACCTATACGGCGATGACCTTTGATCTCAAGGTTGGCCAGAAAATCGATCAGCGCCGGTTGCTGTCCGATCTCGTGGCCATGCAATACAAGCGCGCCGATGCGGGCTTTGCCCGCGGGGCCTTTCGGGTCCGGGGTGACACCCTGGAAATATTTCCGGCCCACTATGACAGTGCCGCCTGGCGCATTTCCCTGTTTGGCGACGAGATTGATGCCATTGTCGAATTCGACCCCCTGACGGGGAAAAAAATCCAGTCGTTAAAAAATGTGCGGGTTTATGCCAATTCCCACTACGTAACCCCGCGCCCCACCCTTCTGGAAGCCATGAAATCCATCAGGGCCGAACTCAAGTCCCGAACAAGAGAACTGAATGAAGCAGGGCGCCTGCTGGAGGCCCAGCGCCTGGAACAGCGCACCATGTTTGACCTGGAAATGCTGGAGGCTACCGGGGTTTGTGCCGGAATTGAAAACTATTCCCGCTACCTGACCGGCCGCAAGCCCGGCGAGCCTCCTCCCACCCTGTTCGAATACCTGCCGGACAACGCCCTGATCTTCGTTGACGAAAGTCACGTCACCATCGGCCAGCTCGGAGCCATGTACCGGGGTGATTTCCGGCGCAAGGCCACCCTGGCCGAATACGGATTCCGCCTGCCTTCCTGCATGGACAACCGCCCCCTGCGCTTTGAAGAATGGAACGCCATGCGCCCCCAGTCCATCTATGTTTCCGCCACTCCCGGAAGCTGGGAGCTGGAACAGACCGGCGGAACCTTTGCAGAGCAGGTGATCCGGCCCACCGGGCTGACAGATCCGCCGGTGGAAATCCGCCCCGCCTCGACACAGGTCGACGATGTCATTGACGAGGTCCACGCAACCAGGCGGGCCGGCTATCGCACCCTGATAACCACCCTGACCAAGAAAATGGCCGAAAACCTGACCGAATACATGCACGAACAGGGCATAAGGGTGCGCTACATGCACTCCGATGTCGATACCCTGGAGCGCATCGAGATAATCCGGGACCTGCGCCTTGGCGCCTTTGACGTCCTGATCGGCATCAACCTGCTGCGCGAGGGGCTGGATATTCCGGAATGTGCCCTGGTTGCCATTCTCGATGCGGACAAGGAGGGCTTTTTGCGCTCCGAAACCTCCCTGATACAGACCATTGGCCGGGCCGCCCGCAACGTGGATGGGCGGGTAATTTTATACGCCGACAAAACAACCGGCTCCATGCAAAGGGCCCTGGCCGAAACCAGCCGCCGCCGCAAGAAACAGGAAGCCTATAACAGGGAACATGGCATAACCCCCCGGTCCATAAAGTCCAACATCAAGGAAATCGTTGATTCCATCTATGAAAACGACCGGGTAACCGTCTCCACCGGCATTGGCGAAGACGGCAGGAAACAGGTGCATGTGGGCGAGAACCTGGCAGCCACCATCAAGGACCTGGAAAGGCAGATGCGCGAAGCCGCCACCAACCTGGAATTTGAACGCGCCGCAAGATTGCGCGACGAGATAAAAAGGCTGAAGGAAATGGAACTGGATGTCCTGTGACAGCCCGCCGGCCCGTGACAGCCCGCCGCCACGAAACCGGAATTGCCAAATAACCCGCCACCGGTGCGTGCCAGGCTCAAGCCCTGGCCAAGCTCTTGCCACGACACCGGTCCATGACACCGGTCCATGACACCGATCCATGGTCAGGTCCCCTCGAGTTCACCCTTTCTGCACCAGCGCTTCCGGCCGGATGAAATGAAATACCCGGCGGTGTCTTACCCGACCCGCTTCTGCATATCTTTCAACTCCCCGATTCATGCCTAACTGGAATCCCCGTTTACACTAAATCCATTGCGGCTTTGACCATGCCCCAATGGTGCCTTAACCTCCTGCTTTGATTGAAACGTGAAAACATGCAGAAGGAAACATCACCATGGCCGTTGCCCGCGTTACCGAGATAATTTCCTCGTCAAAGAAAAGTTTTGATCATGCGATCAAGAAAGGTGTCAAACGGGCCTCCAGGACCCTGCGCAACGTCCAGAGTGCCTGGGTCAAGGACCAGAATGTCATCATAGAAGATGGTGAAGTGGTGGAATATCGCGTTCTGCTCAAGATCACCTTCATTCTTGCTGACTGAACCCTGCCGACTGACAGATGATGTTCAAACCATCCGGCTGGCGCTGGCCATGATGTTCATTTCCGGCCTGGAGAACCCATGAGACTTTCCCGCTGGGCCCGTGCCACCCTGTTTACCGGCGCCCTGTTGCTTGCCATTGCCATTGTCCCCCTTTGGCTGGCCACGCTTGTTGTTCCCGATTTCGTGCCCGTCCTGTTTTCCCTGGCCTTCTTTCTGCTGGCCCCGCCCGGAGCCATGATCTTCATTGCCGGGCTGCTGATGTTTCTTTTTGCCATATTTCGTCCCTGAACCCGTGCTTTCATCATTCCGGTCCGGCAACACGAAACCAGATGAAAGAAACAGGCATGATTGACATTGCACCCGCTGCGGGATTGAAAGTCCTGACCCTCAAGCTTCTCCTTGCCACACTTCTTGGCGGGTCTTTCGCAAGTGGTGCCATGGCCCACAGCTTCAATGTCACGTTATTGCTGCCGCTTTCCGGCCCCGATGCCGAGCAGGGCAGGCAGTTTCTCAATGGATTCATGCTGGCCACCCGCGAACGTGATGCCCACCCCAACCAGGAATCCGATGGCCACCTCGGCGGCCTTGATGTTTATGTAACGACAATTGACAACCAGTCGGACCCCGGTGAACTCATCCAGGTCATCAATGGCGACGACCAGGCCGACATCGTGGCCCTTTTCCCCTCGCCCGCAACAGCCGGGATCCTTGAAAATTCCTTCGACCAGTCCCATGCGGCCCTGTTGCTTGCCGGCCAGAACCCCTTTTCCGATTCATCCCTTCCCGGTGTTGCCGCGTTTTCTGCCGCATATCTGGCGGATTATTCGCAACAGCCGGACCAGAACGCGGCCTCCGGCTATAACATGGCCCGGCGCATCGACCAGGCGGTACGGTCCCTGGGCGGTGCTTCCGACATCGATGGCCTGCAGGCCAGTTTCATGGCCAGCGCCGGCAATTTCAACTGGTAACCCTCCAGCTGGCAACCCTCCGCCTGTCCCCGCCACTGCCCTTTCGGAATGCCGGCACCAAACCCCTGCCGTTCCGGCCGGCCTCCTGCAGGCATGGGCAAGCTTTTATTGCGGTTAAAAATGCAGCCATATGCTCACCCCGTAGGGCAGCACCATTAGCACCGAGGCAACTCTTATGATCCATTGTCTGAATTTCATCATCAGGTAGATCATCAGCGAAATGCCCAGTGCGGCCTCGACCAGTCCGACTATCCTGCCATAATATTCGGGCTGCCAATAGGAAATGGGGGAAAAGAACCGCCAGTCGGTAAAGGGCCAGAACTGGGGATAGGCATCATCCGCATGAGTTATGAAATCGGCGCTGATATGCAAAAAATATCCGGCGGAAAATATCAGCAGGCCAAGTCCTGCCACTCCAAGACGACCCGGGCGCCTGAACAGGACAAGGGCAATCACGACTACAAGAGCCCACAGGGGAAATGAATTGGCAATCGAGCCGAAAGTCTGCCATGGTTCCTGCCAGTAGAGGCCATCGGGTTTCATCCACAGATTATAACCGGGACCATTTACCAGCCAGGAATATGCCACCATCAGGAAAATCGGAAAATCCGGCATGAAACCGCCGGTCCATGCCAGCATCAACTGCCAGGGTCTGAAGTGGCTTCGAGAGGTTGCCGCAGCCCCGATCAGTATATGAGAACTGGTCAGCAAATCATCATCTCCCGGTGCCTTCTTTTTGAAAGATCAGCATAACTCATGTCACAGGTCCATGGAAACGCCCGGTTCAAAATTGTGAAGATGTTGCAACAGGCGGTTTGTCTCTTGAATTTTTCCCGATAATAGCCCACATCGGTTCAATCAAAAGGAACAATAATGTCCTCAA
>WFPQ01000104.1 GCA_015487515.1 Hyphomicrobiales bacterium
AAATGGTTTCAAAAGCCATCCGGGCCGCCATCGAGGTGGCAAACCCGGTCTTTGCCGACGAATGGCGGGAAGACAAGTGCAAAGACGACAAAGAGCATGATTACGGGGAGCGTGATGAGAGGAAACAGGGCGGGCAGGCGGAAATATGCATATTGCTCAGCAATGATGCTCATGTCAGAAAACTCAACAGCAGGTGGCGGGGCCGGGACCGGCCGACAAACGTGCTCTCATTTCCCCAGATCGAGCCGTTTTCTACCCTGGCAGGCATGCTGGGAGACATAATAATTGCCCGTGAAACCGTTGTAAAAGAGGCACAGGAAAGCTCAATTGACCTTGGCGATCACCTGTTGCATCTTGTCGTGCACGGTTTTGTACATATATTGGGCCACGATCATCAAAATGACACGGAAGCGGCCGACATGGAAAACATGGAAACAGAAATCCTGAAACGACTTGGAATCGCCAATCCTTACGACCCGTAAAATTTTGTGCTAACGTGCAGGAACGATTGGCCCGTGATCAGCCAGATGAAAAACCGGTGGCGGAAAAAAACAGGCATAATCTAGCAAATCAGATCAAATGGAGAAGAATTCCCCTGAATACCGGAAATATCAAAACCCTACCTTGATATTTTCCAGAATATGGGGAACTTGCAGATGAACGAAACCGACCAGTCTATCATCGAGGCGTCACGGCCGCATCGTTCCATGGCCAAAAAACCCGACAATGGCGGACATTGCCCCGCAGGGGATCAAAACAGCCAGGATGAGGAGGCCGAACCGCCAAATTCCGCCGGAAAACCCGCCGCCAGTATTTCCGATGCAGGCATTTCTGATTCGCAAATTCCCAGTTCCATACCGCTGAAAAATTCTTCCACGCCGGGTACCGGCGAAGCAGCAGATGACAAACCCGGTCTTTGGGTACGGATAAAGAATGCAATCCTGCCAAGAAGGCAGACCCTGCGCGAGGACCTGAACATGGCCCTTTCGGGGGAGGGTATGAAATCCGATTCCTTTACCGGTTCGGAACGCACCATGCTGGCAAACGTGCTGAAGCTTTCCCGTACCAGGGTAGAGGATGTCATGGTGCCCAGGGTCGACATAGAAGCCATAGATGACGAAAGTTCCCTTGGTGAACTTGTGGAAAAATTCCGCAATTCCGGCCATTCCCGCCTGCCGCTCTACACGGAGAACATGGATAACATCACGGGCATGGTCCATATCAAGGATGCCCTGCATCACCTTTCCGCCCCGGTGGAAAAGCCAAATGGCTCACCGATAAAAATGCTCAATCCATCCCTGAAAAAAAAGCTGAAGACGCTGGACCTTGCCCGGGACGTCCTGTTCGTGCCCCCTTCGATGCCGGTCAGCGATCTGTTGCAATCCATGCAGGCCTCGCGCCTGCACATGGCCATAATCGTTGATGAATACGGAGGCACGGACGGGCTGGTTTCCATAGAGGACCTTCTTGAGGCCGTGGTCGGAGACATTGAGGACGAACATGATGACGAAGAGTCCGCCCTGGTAATGAAGCAGGGAGACAATTCATATATCGCCGAAGCCCGGGCCTCCCTGGAGGAATTGCGCCAGGTCATAGGCCCGGATTTCGATTCGGCCGAAATTTCCCAGGAAGCCGAAACCCTTGGAGGGCTGGTATTTTCGCTGATTGACCGGATTCCGGTCCGGGGCGAGGTGATAACCGGCATGAAGGGTTTCGAATTTGAAATACTGCAGGCAGATCCGCGCCGGATCAAGAAGGTCAGGATCATGCGAAGGCCCCGCAAGTTGAGTGTGCGGGCAAAATCCAGGGGAGATGCGAACTAGAACAGGGGCCCGAACGGCAGTTTCGCCATGATTGAGCAGATTTGATGAATGGCATGCCCCAAGACCGTTTCCTTGCAGCAAAAAATACTCCAGACTGACCAGATGATTCCACCTGCCCCGGAAAAAACATGAACTGGCTGGCCCGCACCTGCATACTGTCCTTTGGCTGGCGGCGCCTGCTGATAATGGTGATGGCCGGAGCCCTGGCGGCCCTTTCCATGCCACCATTCCTGTTCCTGCCGATCCTGTTCGTCACCCTGCCCCTTTGGGTCTGGTGCCTTGACGGAGCCGAGCGTACGGGCGGAATCGGGCTGGTTTTCGGCCCCGCATTCCGAATCGGGTTTTGCTTCGGCCTGGGATATTTCGTGGCCGGCCTGCACTGGGTGGGCTCTGCATTCCTGGTCGATGGGGGATGGATGGTTGTCGCCATTCCGTTTGCGGTTGTCGGCCTTGCCTCGGTTCTTGCCGTGTTCTGGGGACTGGCCAGCGCGGCAGCTCACTTCTTCTGGTCCGATTCAATCATGCGCATCATTGCCCTGGGATGCTTCGTGGCCCTGGCCGAATTCCTGCGCGGCATGCTGTTCAGCGGCTTTCCCCTTGTTCTGCCGGGATATGCACTGACCGCAAATGTCACCATGATGCAACTTGCTTCCGTAACCGGAATCTACGGGCTGACATTGCTGGCCCTGTTCATGGGGTTTCTGCCGGCTCTCGCCTGGCCGGCCGGTGACAAGAGCCTGAACCAGAGAATGGCTCCCCTGTTCGGAATTTTTGCCCTGCTGGCCCTGCAACTGGGCTTTGGTCAGTACCGCCTGAATTCAATTGAAACGAACCAGCGCGAAGACGTGCGCATGCGCCTGGTGCAACCGGGAATACTGCAAAGCGAAAAATGGCGCCCGGAAAGCTCCGAAATGATCCTTGAACGGCTGCTTGCCATGTCGGGAGCACGAACCGGCCCAAATGATCCCGGCCTGGAAGGGATCAGCCAGCTGATCTGGCCCGAGGCGGCCCTGCCGTTCTTTCTTTCCGACTATCCCGAAGCACTGGTGCGCATTGCCGACATGCTGCCCGATGGCACCATACTGATAACCGGGGCACCCCGTAGACAGCTTTCACCCGACCTGAGCGAAAAGGAATATAAT
>WFPQ01000105.1 GCA_015487515.1 Hyphomicrobiales bacterium
GCAGGAAACCGTGGCTGCGCCAGCGGTTTTGCGGCTCTTTTTGCGGATCGTCGTCCGGGTAATAGAAACTGGGAAGATCGGGGTCAAGGCCGGCCTTCTTGTCGCGTTCGAATTCGTCAGCCAGAGACATGTTGTCATATTCGAGATGGTTGAGCATGTGCAGGGCCCGGTGATGAGGATCATCGAGCATGCAAAGGCCGACCTCGTTGCTGTCGATCAGTATTTCAAGGCCTTTATCCCCGGGCAGGGACTCCCTGTCTATGTCATTGAAACGGGATACGGGAATGGCAAGATCATCGGAGAAACCCCGCAAATAGGGGGAATTCCGGTTGCAGACCTGGTGGCGGAAGACCCCGAAGGCCTTGCGGGGCCGCCTCTTGCGCCTGATTCTGTGAAAATGATAAAGGGCGGCCTGGGCGCCCCAGCATATGAACATGGTCGAATGTATGTTTGACTGGGTCCAGTCCATGATTTCGAGCATTTCGGGCCAGTAGCGTACTTCCTCGAAGGGCAGGTGGGCAACGGGGGCGCCGGTGATTATGAAGCCGTCGAACTTTTGTTCCCGCACGTCTTCCCAGCGCTGGTAAAAGCTGTTCAGATATTCTTCCGGGGTGTTTTTAGAGGCGTGGTCGGAAATCCTGACCAGGCTCAGATTGACCTGCAGCGGGGTTGCCCCGATCAGGCGGGCGAACTGGGTTTCGGTACGTTGCTTGTTGGGCATCAGGTTGAGCAGGCCGATCTGCAGGGGGCGGATGTCCTGGCGGTCGGCCCGGGTCGAATCCATGACCACGATTCCTTCTTTGAGAAGGATTTTCTTGGCCGGAAGATCGTTGGGAATGCGAATTGGCATTGTCTGGTTCCCTGAAAAAGGTTTTCATAATTCTGGCAAGGGGCGATTTGTGGCGGCAGCCGGGGCGATTGTCGTGCCCCGTCCCTTTAGGCCCGGGGTCAGGGCCTGGGGCGGCCGGCTATCGCCTTTCCCATGAGATCAATGAAATCCCCTGCATCGCGAACGGTACCCAGGTCGCCGGCTTCGATGGTGTATCCAAAGCGGTCGGCCAGTTTCTGGTAGCGGTGCAGGCGATCATCGAGAATAGCCTTGAATCCCCAGACTGCAAAGGCCGTGGGGTCCACGTCATCATCATCCGTTATGCCGTTGAGCTCCTTGAACTGCTGCCATTTCTCCACCAGCAGGGCCGGACGGTAATACATGGGCTTCGGGGCCCGCCTGTAGCGTTCTGTCAGGGCATCGGCGTCGGCATCGCTTCCCCTGATATAGAGCAGGACGGTCGAGGAGGTGATTGCCTTGACAACCGGATCGTTCTCGTCAGGTTCTAGAACCTCGATCATGGAGCCGCCGGTATCGGCAATGAAATCATCATAGCCGTAAAGGTTCCTGGCCCGGGCTATGAAGTGGGGAATGTCCTTAAGGGCGGCGATTTCGGCAATCCGGTGCTGTTCCTGGCGCTTCTGATATTCCCCAAGGCTCAGACCGCCCTTTTCCCGGTTGCCCGGGGCTCCGAGATAGGTGGACAGGGGTTCGAGATTTTCAAAGCGCAGATTGGCGGAAATATCTATGGAATCCGAACGCAGCAGGTCCCTCAGGAATGGCACCTTCATGGCCTCGCGCTTGAGATTGTCGGTAATGTATTCACCCATGTAGCGGGTGCCGATGCGGTAGTCTATGGAATAGTGAAACCAGTTGTGCCTGCGCAGCAGGTTGGAAATGCGGGTTTTGCCGACCCCGGCCATGCCGAAGACGGTGATTGCCCTGGACGGGGAGTTAATGAACGTTTCTGGATCATCAATCAGCATCTGGATCATTCAGCATCTGGATCATTTGCAAGGGGCTGGCCGAACTGGCGGCGGGTTGTCTGTCGGGTTCATCCGCTGCCGGCAAGGGGCATGGGTGAACGGAGATCATGGTGATGGTTGCAGGCCTGTTGTCAAGTATTAAGGGACCGGGACTGCAGATTTGCCTTTAGACCATGTGGGGTCACAGGGCAAGGTTGCTTTAGTTTTGAGGTTCCTTTGGAGGGGCGGTTTTTCAAATCGGAATGCATACCGGGCAAAATATGCCTGTTTGCCGGGTCAAAATTTCCCTTTCTGGCTGTTCTTGAGCCGTTTGCATGGATTAAAATTCTTTGATTTCAAGTGGTTGTGTGTTCTGTCTCTTATACACATCTGAC
>WFPQ01000106.1 GCA_015487515.1 Hyphomicrobiales bacterium
GGCGCGGACCTGCCATGCCCATCCCAACATGTCCGAGGCGGTGCGTGAGGCGGCCATGGCCTGTGGCGACGGGGCCATTCACATCTAGGGTTGCCACATGCAGCCGGGGCACGGGCAAGGGGTACCTGCATGGAGGACATGAAGGCATGAAGCTCTTGGTGCATGAAGCTCTTGGTGCATGAAGCCTTGCTGATAAATGAATGCTGATCAGCTTATGACCTGGTTGCCGAAAAAGAAAAACAGCAGGGGAACGGGGGCCGAGGCCAGGGTTGCAGTAACGATCATTCCAAGGGGCGAATAGATGCGGCTGAGACCTGCCACCAGTGCTATGCCGCCGCCACCGCCTATAAAGGAATTGCCCGGAAGGTTAAGGGCAAGGGCCAGCATCAGGTAGCGGTGTTTCAGGATCCATTTTCCTGCCCATGAGGGCATGGAGCTTTCCAGGGTTTTTATGCGCTGCTGCCGGTTCATTTCCTTCATGCTTTCGACAAATGCACAGGCCCTTACAAGCCCGAGGGCCGAAAGGAACCGGCAGGAAAACCGGTCGGAAAAGGCAAGGCCCAGCCCATAGGCAAGGGTAAGGCCGATGACCGTTGCCCCATGTACGAAGGGAGCGGCCATGGGCCCGTGAACCAGCATCAGGGACAGGCCGATTTCGACACCGGGAACAAAGGGAATGGCCAGCAACAGGGCATAAAGTAGCAACAGGGAAAAAACGGTGGCGCCAAAGAGCATGGATCCCTGCCCGGAAAGAGGCGCGGCATATTTGTTCAGCAACAGGCCGAATCCGACGTTTATGGCCACCAGAAAGACAATAAGTGCAACCCAGCGCAGCAGATTTTTCATGTTGAAAAGGTTCATGGTTTTGTTCCGGCTCAATTGCGGTACGGGGTGTCAGTGGCAATGCCTGTGGCGCATGATGACTGCCTGCCAGTGTTGCGCCTTGTCTTGCCGGTGGCGATCGAATTGTTATACATTCAACGGATTGTGATTAACCAAATGGGTGGTGTTTGCCACAATTGTAACATTTTCACCTCAATTTGAATGCAGTCAGGGGCGTGAGATCAAATGCTTCATGGGGAATCTTCCTGATTGGGTGCCATATGGGTTTGGTATGTGTATTTGATATCTGAGCGACTGATGGGTGCTTTGGCAGTGCCGGGCATTGGGCCGGGTCTTGGTGGATTCGGGGTCGGTGAGTCCTGCCGCAGTGTTTGGATGTGAGTGTGTTTGAGTGTATAGAATTGCCCGGGCACTGGTTTGCCTGATCCGGGGTTTTGAAACGCTAATATTGGGAATATGAAAAGAGATGGAAAAAACTAACCGGTTCAAGAACCTGCTGGGCTTTGGATGGAAAACACGCCACCTGCTGGCGATAATTCTTGCGGTGGCGGGAACATATATGTTCCTGGAACTGCGCGCCCAGTGGTCGGAAATGCACAGGTGGAACCGGGCGATTGGTGACATGAGCCTGGTCATGGTGGCCTTTTCCATGGCGATCGGTCCCCTGTCGAGGCTTTTTCCGGTGTTTCGGAAATTGCTGCCCTTCAGGCGGGAACTGGGCATTTACGGTATCATTCTGGCGGCAATTCATACGATGATAATTCTTGTTGGCTGGGTCAACTGGGATTTCCTGCGCCTGTTCGGCTTTGAACTTCATCCGGCCGGGGTTTATGTGATGGTGCAGCAGGGTTTTGGAATAGCAAACCTGATTGGGATCATTGCCCTGGCCTACGGGCTGGTGCTGGCATTGTCCTCCAGCAACTGGAGCCAGAGACTTTTGGGGCCTTCGGTATGGAAATTCCTGCAGCAGGGCGCTTATGTGCTCTGGATGCTGATAGTAATCCATACGGGCTATTTCCTGTTTTTCCATTTCCTGGATTATCACAGGAGCACCCCGCCCCCCAACATATTGCAGATTCCGTTTGCCATACTGGTTTCGACCATACTGGTGTTGCAGATTGCAGCTTTCATAAAGACATGGAAATTGCGTCGTAACCGGGTGTCTGACCAGGCAAGCCTGGCGGAATGATTTCATAGCCTCCCGGAAAACCGGGTTGCTGTTGTCCCGGGTCCTTGCAGATCGGGGCGCGGGTGGTTAAGCTTTGGGCCCGGCATTGCTGCCGGGCCTTTTTGCTGGCTGGCCTGCATGTATGGCCTGAAGGGTTTTTACCGGCTTGTCCTGATTGCGGGCCGGGGGGGATTTTGCCCGTATCCCGTTCATTGGAGTGGTTGAAGATGGCGGGCAGGGGTGGTTTTTTTGCAGGCATAAGGGATCATTTGCTCGACATAAGGCCCATGGAAGACCGGCGCCTGCTGGGTATTTCCATGTTCCTGGGGGCGCTGGTGGCCTTTACCGGCATCGACAGTTCGGCCAAATGGCTGCTCAATGATGGCGTGGGTGTGGGGCAGGCGGTTTTCATGCGTTACGGGGTCCACCTGGCGCTGATTCTGGGTTTCCTGCTGCCCTTGCTGGGCAGGAGCCTTTTCAGAACCAGGCGGCCGGGACTGGAAATATTGCGGGCCCTGATGCTGATGATTTCCACGGCCATGAATTTTGCGGCGGTGCAATATCTTTCCCTTAGTGTCACGGCGGCGATATTTTTTACATTGCCGATAATTCTTTGTGCGTTCTCGGTACCTTTTCTGGGGGAAAAGGTGGGCTGGCGGCGCTGGGTGGCAATATTCGTGGGTTTTGCCGGAGTCCTGGTAATCATCAGGCCGGGCACCCAGACATTTCAGTGGGCCACCCTGTTTTCCCTGGGGGCGACCACGGCGCTGGCGTTTTACAACATCCTGAGCAGAAAGCTGGCCGGCATTGACTCCATTTATACCCAGCAATTCTACGTGGCTCTCGTTGCCAGTCTTTTTGTCCTGCCATTTGCCATCGGCCCCCTTGCGTCCGAACCATGGGTGTTTCCTGAATCGCCATGGAGCTGGGGGGCATTGTTCGGCATGGGGGTTTTCGGGGCCATAGGCCACTGGTTGCTGACCGAGGCACACAGATATGCCCCGGCCTCCACCCTTGCCCCTTTCGTTTATGGGCAAATCGTGCCCATGACCTTGTCGAGCTGGCTGATATTCGGCCAGCTTCCCGATGTCTGGATATGGGTGGGAGCACCCATTGTTCTGGCCAGTGGTCTTTACATATGGATCCGGGAGAGGAACAGGGGCTAAAACCTGTCAGGGGTGGATAATATCCTTGCCCGGTCGGTTACATATGGTGCTTCTGAGATGAACAAGCGGGCTGGGCTGGAGACAAACAAGACGGCCCCGGCAGGGAGCAGGGGTTTGACCGGCCTCGGAGGGGTGCTAATTCGAGCAGGAATTTGTGGCGAAAAAAAGCTTAAACCAAAGGCAAATGTGCTTGAAAATCATGCAATGCTGTTGACCCGGTAAATTGCTTGTGATTTGTTCTTTCCCAGCCAGATATTGGCGAACTTAAGGGAGGAATTCTATGAAAAAATTGACAATTGGCGCACTGGTTGCGCTTTCCATGGGTGGATTTAGCGGTGTTGTTTCCGCACAGGAGCAGCAGTTCATTTCCATCGGTACCGGGGGTGTCACCGGGGTCTATTATCCCACGGGTGGCGCCATCTGCCGCCTGGTCAACAAGGACAGGGCAGAAACCGGCATTCGCTGTGCCGTGGAATCGACCGGCGGGTCCATTTACAACATCAACACGATCCGCGCCGGCGAGCTTGATTTCGGTGTTGCCCAGTCCGACTGGCAATATCATGCCTACAGGGGCACTTCGCGTTTCGAGGAACAGGGTCCCTTTGAAGATCTCAGGGCGGTCTTTTCCATTCATCCCGAGCCGTTCACCGTTGTTGCGCGGGCAGATTCCGGAATCAAGACCTTTGCCGACCTGCAGGGCAAGCGGGTGAACATCGGCAATCCGGGTTCCGGTCAGCGCGGAACCATGGAAGTGGTCATGGATGCCCTTGGCTGGACCAAGGATGACTTCGCACTGGCTTCAGAACTGAAGGCTTCGGAACAGTCCCAGGCCCTTTGCGACAACAAGATCGATGCCATGGTCTATACGGTCGGACATCCGTCCGGTTCCATCTCGGAAGCAACCACTTCCTGTGAAACCGTGCTGGTGCCGGTTACCGGACCCGAAATCGACAAGCTGATAGCCGAAAACGACTATTATCGCGTTGCCACCATTCCGGGCGGCATGTATCGGGGCAACCCCGATGATGTCCAGACCTTTGGTGTCGGTGCTACCCTCGTGACTTCCGCCCGGGTTCCCGATGATGTGGTCTATGCCCTGGTCAGCGCCGTGTTTGACAATATCGACACGTTCCGCAGCCTGCATCCGGCTTTCGCAAATCTTGATCCGGCCCAGATGGCCAAGGACGGTCTTTCCGCTCCGATTCATCCCGGTGCCGCAAGGTATTATGCGGAAAACGGACTGGACTAGTTCCTAAAAGTCATACGAGCTTCAGCGATGGCGCCCCTGTGCGCCATCGCCTTTGTTCTGTCTGAAAAAAAATCGTGACCGGAGTTGAGCCGGGGGTGTGGAGCCTGAACGCGGGTTGTGTTGAAGTCTGGCGGGCTGTCTTGTTGTGTTGAAGTTTTGCGGACCGTCTTGATGATGCCTTGATATATTCTGCGACCGGGTCGAAGATTTGCCTTGGGAGGGGCACTATGATGGCTGAGGATGGCGGCAGCAGTGGCGGCAAAACTGTAAAGATGAGCGATGCGGAGCTTGAGGATCTGGTTGCCTCGACCGATTCGGGGGCCAGGAATCCCACCGGGCCGGTTGGCAGGCTGATAGCCGGTGTTGCCCTTTTCTGGGCCGCGTTTCAATTGTGGATAGCTTCGCCCCTGCCGTTCAATCCGATAGTTTCCCAGCTGATACCGGTGTTGAACGATACCCAGACCCGCTCTTTCCACCTGGCCATAGCGGTCTTTCTGGCTTTCATGGTCTATCCGGCCACCAAGAGGTCCTCGCGCTCAAGGGTGCCGGTTTACGACTGGGTCTTTGCCCTGGTCGGGGCGGTTTGTGCCGGTTATGCATTTTATGCCTATTCGACCCTGGCGGTAACCGGTGGTGAGGGACGGGCGGAAATCTATCAGCTGGTACTTTCCGGGGCCGGGCTGGTGATCTTGCTGGAGGCGGCCAGGCGTTCCCTGGGGCCGGCACTGGCGGTGGTGGCGCTGGTGTTCCTGGTCTATGTGTTCTTTGGCTCCCAGGAGTTCATTCCGGACGTGATCCGCTGGAAGGGGGCCAGTTTTGCCAAGGCCATGGGTCACATGTGGCTGACCACCGAAGGGGTGTTTGGCATTGCGCTTGGGGTTTCGGCCAGTTTCGTGTTCCTGTTCGTATTGTTCGGCTCGCTGCTCGACAAGGCGGGGGCCGGAAACTATTTCATAAAGATTGCATTTTCCCTGCTGGGGCACCTGCGGGGCGGTCCGGCCAAGGCGGCGGTTGTCGGTTCTGCCATGACCGGGCTGATTTCCGGCTCTTCCATCGCCAATGTGGTGACCACCGGAACCTTTACGATTCCATTGATGAAGCGGGTCGGTTTCACCCCGGAACAGGCCGGGTCGGTGGAAGTTGCGTCATCGGTCAATGGCCAGCTGATGCCCCCGGTAATGGGTGCCGCGGCGTTCCTGATGGTTGAATATGTGGGCATTCCCTATGTGGAGGTCATCAAGACGGCGCTGCTGCCGGCGGTTATTTCCTATATTGCCCTGCTCTATATCGTGCACCTGGAGGCCCTGAAACAGGGCATGGTGGCCCTGCCAAAACCGGTAACTGTCACCAAGAGCCTGGCGCAGAAGCTGGTCTCGGTATTTCTGGGATTTGCCATATTCGGGGCCCTTAGCTACGGAATTTATTTTCTTCTGGGCTGGATACCGGGGGCGTTCGGGGAGTTTGCTCCGGTCGTGATCACGGTCCTGGTGCTGGGGGTATATGTGGGACTGATAAGGATTGCTGCGGCAAAACCCGACCTTGAAATGGATGATCCCAATTCCGAGATCGTTAAGCTGCCGGTCTATGACGAGGTCAAGACCACGGGCCTGCAATACATATTGCCGATCGTGGTTCTGGTCTGGTTCCTGATGATCGAGCGCAAGTCTCCGGGCCTGTCGGCCTTTTGGGCTTCCCTTTTGCTCATCATCATCCTGCTGACCCAGAAGCCCCTGAAGGCAATGTTTCGGGGGACGGGAAATTTTGCGGCCGAAGCAAAATCCGGTTTCATGGATCTTGTCGATGGCATGATCGCCGGTTCCAGGAACATGATCGGCATCGGCATAGCAACGGCCACGGCGGGCATAATCGTTGGCACCGTGACCCTGACCGGGGTCGGGCAGGTGATGGCTGAACTGGTGGAATTCATTTCGGGCGGCAATCTGATCCTGATGCTGATAGCGGTGGGTGTATTGAGCCTGATCCTTGGCATGGGCCTGCCGACCACCGCCAATTACATAGTGGTTTCGTCGCTGATGGCGGGGGTCGTTGTCGAACTTGGTGCTGCCAATGGCCTGATCGTGCCATTGATTGCGGTCCATCTGTTCGTGTTCTATTTCGGGATCATGGCCGATGTCACGCCCCCGGTGGGGCTGGCCTCGTTCGCGGCGGCGGCGGTATCGGGGGGGGATCCGATAAAGACCGGCTTCGTGGCCTTCTTTTACAGCCTGAGAA
>WFPQ01000107.1 GCA_015487515.1 Hyphomicrobiales bacterium
AATCCTGCTCATTGGCTGCCCGTGCGCCCTGGTGCTCTCGACCCCGGCTGCCATAACCTCGGGGATTTCTTCCGGGGCAAAGCGGGGCCTTCTGATGAAGGGCGGAGCCATTCTAGAAGCCATCGGCAAGGTCAAGCTGGTGGCATTCGACAAGACGGGAACCCTGACCCGGGGCGAACCGAGAGTAACCGATGTAAAGGTGTTTTCGGGCGATGAAAAAACCCTGCTCGAATATGCGGGGGCGGTCGAGGCCAGTTCATCTCACCCGCTGGCGGTGGCAATCGTTGACGAGGTCAGGGAACGGGGCATCCCCATAAAGGATGCCAGCGATTCCTCGGCCCTGAGCGGACGGGGCGTAAGGGGTAAAGTGGATGGAAAACTGGCCATCATTGCCTCCCCGCGCTATGCGGGCGAAGTTTCCAGTTTCTCCGATGAGCAGATGAAAATCATCGAAGAACTGGAAGACGAGGGCAAGACCATTGCCGTGGTGATCGTGGAAAACA
This sequence comes from Hyphomicrobiales bacterium, assembly GCA_015487515.1. Taxonomy (GTDB): domain Bacteria; phylum Pseudomonadota; class Alphaproteobacteria; order Rhizobiales; family Devosiaceae; genus DROE01. The sequence continues at coordinate 504 of WFPQ01000107.1, forward strand.
GCATCCTTGGGGTAATCGCCCTCAGGGACGAACTGCGCGAAGATGCGGCAAGCGCCATGAAGCACCTGACCAATGCAGGGGTCGGCGCCGTCATGCTGACCGGAGACAACAATCGCACCGGCAATGCCCTGGCAAAACAGCTTGGCATAGAGGTCAAGGCCGAACTGATGCCCGAGGACAAGCTGCTTGAAATCGAACGTCTCAAAGAACGTGGCAACGTGGCCATGGTGGGGGATGGCATAAATGATGCCCCGGCCCTGGCAAAGGCAGATGTGGGCATAGCAATGGGCGGGGGAACCGATGTGGCCCTTGAAACGGCCGATGCAGCCCTGATGCATGAAAGGGTGAACGACGTGCCGGCACTGGTGATGCTGTCGCGGGCCACAATGAGCAACATTCACCAGAACATAACCATTGCACTGGGTCTTAAAGCGGTATTCCTGGCCACCACGATGCTGGGAGTAACCACCCTCTGGATGGCAATCCTGGCTGATACCGGGGCCACCCTGCTGGTGACCCTGAATGCCTTGAGGCTGCTGGGCTACAAATTCAAGAAATGATATCTTGAAAAACCAAAAGGGCGCTTTCAACCCATTTGAGTTGAAAGCGCCCTTTTTCATGCCTGGCCGACGGCGATCAGGCGGCAACCGCCTGTCATGCCATTATCCAAAACTCACCCGGGACCCTGCCCTCTTGAATTCCCTGCCCTGTTTGTTGCACAGGAATGGAAAAGACCCCGCAGAAACAAGATTAGCGCTTGGAGAACTGGAAGGAACGGCGGGCCTTGGCCTTGCCATACTTCTTGCGCTCGACAACCCGGCTGTCCCGGGTGAGAAAACCACCCTTTTTCAAAACTGGGCGCAGTTCGGGCTCAAAAAGGGTCAGGGCCTTGGAAAGGCCATGGCGGACAGCACCGGCCTGGCCAGAAAGACCACCACCGGAAACGGTGGCAACCACGTCATACTGATCAGCACGATCGGCAGCAATTATGGGCTGCATCAGAACCAGGCGCAAAACCGGGCGGGCAAAATATTTTTCAAACTCACGGCCATTTATGGTGATACGGCCGGAACCGGGCTTGATCCAGACCCTTGCAACCGCATCCTTGCGCTTGCCGGTGGCATAGGCGCGGCCATGCTCGTCAAGCTTTTGCACATAAACGGGAGCCTGCGGGGTGTTCGTTTCTGCAACCTGGGCCAGATCCTCAAGGGAAGCGAGCTTTTCAGGGCTTTGTGTTTGATCCTGGGCCATCTTAACCAACCTTCACATTCTTGGAATTAACAGCGCCAACATCCAGTCGGGTGGGCTGCTGGGCTTCATGGGGGTGCTCGGAACCGGCATAGATGCGCAGGTTTTTCAACTGGGCACGGCTCAGCGGACCGCCCGGCATCATGCGGCGAACGGCATTTTCCAGCACCCGTTCAGGGAAGCGGCCCTCAAGAATCTGGCGCGAAGTACGCTCCTTGATGCCGCCGGGATAGCCGGTATGCCAATGGAACTTGCGCTGGTCCAGTTTCTTGCCCGTGAGCCTTACCTGGGCAGCATTTATGACAATGACATTGTCGCCACAATCCATGTGCGGAGTGAAAATTGGCAAATGCTTGCCGCGCAAGCGAGTGGCAATTATGGCAGCCAGGCGGCCAACCACAAGGCCCCGGGCATCGATCAGAATCCATTTCTTGTCGATATCGCTTGCCTTTGCCGAAAAGGTCTTCATGATTTTTATTCCCAAAATGAACCGGCAGGCGGCGCGTAATCCGTCCCCTGCCAGCAAACTGTCACCATTGGCCGCAAATGCAGCCAAACCAATTGGGCGGGTGTTACAGTCACGACAAAAAAAGGTCAAGCAAAATAATTTTTTTCTTTTAATTCAAGCGATTACCAATACGGTATCATAATACCTATGCAAGCTGCGGCTTGCTGCTGCTATCGGCAAGGGCGGCAGCTATCGAGCCAAGCAGCAGGAATGCCAGGGCCTGGTGGCCAAGGGCAAGCGGCATTGGAACAACCAGTACCAGGGTTATTATGCCAAGCATGACCTGCAGGATTATCAGGATCCCGATCAGGCGCATCCAGCCGGAAAGCAGCCCCGACCTTTCCTTGAAACCATAGGCCAGCATGGCCAGGCCCAAAATACCGATCAGGTAGCCCATGAGACGATGGCTGAACTGCACCGTCAGCATGTTTTCAAACAGATTGAGCCAGAAAGGCTGAAGGGAAAACAGGCCATCGGGAATCCAGCGCCCTTCCATGAGCGGCCAGGTATTAAAGGCATATCCCGCATCAAGACCGGCGACAAAGGCCCCTTTTATGATCTGAATGAATACCAGCAGCCCCATGAACTTGAGGGCCAGCCGGGATTTTGGTGAAAAAGAAGCCGGCGAGGAGGCATTTGCCCTGGGCTCCAGCCTCCTGGCAACCCAGATTATAGAGGCAAACAGGATGCTGGCGGTGGCAAGGTGGGTTGCAAGCCGGTATTGGGATACATCAAGACGGGCACTAAGACCGGAAGAGACCATCCACCAGCCCAGAAAACCCTGGAAGCCGCCAAGCAGAAACAACAGGGCCAGCGACGGGGCAAGCTTTCTGGAAAGGCGCCCCTGAAACAGAAAGATCACAAAGGGGACGGCAAACAAAAAACCGATCATGCGGCCAAGAAAGCGATGGGCCCATTCCCACCAGAATATGAACTTGAAATCGGCAAGCTGCATCCAGTAATTCTGCTGAATGAATTCCGGTATCTGCTTGTAGGCATCAAACTCGGCCTGCCAGTCACTGTCCGAAAGAGGGGGCAATATGCCTGAAACCGGCTTCCAGGTGGTTATGGAAAGCCCGGAATCGGTCAGCCTGGTAAGGCCGCCGACCGCCACCAGGGTCAAAACCGCCGCCGCAAGCGTATAGAGCCAGATGCGAACGGGGCGCAGCCTGTCGATACCGTCCGAGGGAAGAGAATTTATGGCCGATTGAACCGAATCTGTCACGAAATCACCCGGTAAATGTTGTCATGGGCAGGTTGCCTGCAAAATTAACTCAGGGAAATTGGTAAAGGGAGTTTCGGCAATTGGCAATCGGGTTTTTTATTTTTGGCAGGCATGATATAGGGTCGAAC
>WFPQ01000108.1 GCA_015487515.1 Hyphomicrobiales bacterium
GCATCATGCCCCGGCCTTGGAACAATAGGCAAAATGCAAATCCGGCCAAACCGGGTGCCAAAAGAAGCAAGCAATCTAGGCAGGGCCGCAACCGAATGGATGAATATTATCTCGCCGCCCGGTGCAGCGCTGGAAGCTGCGGACCTGACCCACTTGTCAAGATCATCATTCTGCATGTGACGGGATCCGGCCCTTGAATCAAGGGGAGAAACCGTTCCAGCGCCAGCATCAAAAAACGGAGGATTGGCAATGATGCTGGAATAAAAATCGTTTTTCAAACCTGCCTTTTCACGCTCCGAACCCTTTTGCATGACATCCAGCAGCAGGATTCTTGCGCGGGAAGAAAAGGAATTTTTCCGCAGGTTCCTTTCGGCCAGCAAAAGCGCGGTTTCATCAAAATCCACCAGGGTGGCGCTGGCCTGCGGCAAATCAGCCAGAACACAGCACGAGGCAATTCCCGACCCCGCACCAAATTCCGCAATATTCGTGCTTGCTTCATCGACGCCGGCCGCCAGGAGAACCGTATCGATACCGGCCCTGAACCCGCGCCTTGGCTGCAATACCCGGATGCGACCGGACAAAAATTCATCTTCGCTAACAGGCAGATCCCCGTTCATGGCGCTGATTGCAGCCTTTTTTGGCAAATTAACTTCACAAATCCGATCATAGGCAGTTTGTGGTTCCCGGTTCAACAGTATAGGGTCAGGACCTATTGAATTCACACGATTCCGTTTGAAACATGGTGTCAAGACAAGGTAAACGGCAGCGAAATCATATCTGCCACCTGATCGAACTGCAATTCGCATCGGATGCATGCTATATTTCAAACCCCAAAGGGCACGGAATGCATGAATTCCACGGGTCCTGACCCTGCAACCAAAAAGAAATGACTTGAAACCGCCAGACTACCTTGAAAACAAACCAGGACCTTGTCGGGATATGGGCAACGAATTGCAACCTGTCGAAAAAAAAGAAACGGGCAATGAAGGCATTGAAAGGCTGATCGCTGCAACCGCACACGACATGGAAAAAGTCAATGAACTGATACTGGAACGTGCCAGTTCCCACGTGGAGGTGGTACCCCAGATCGCCATGCACCTGATAGAGGCCGGGGGTAAAAGGTTGCGCCCCATGCTGACCCTGGCAAGCGCCAGCCTGTTCGGACAGGGAAAGGGCAACGAGATCAAATATGCGGCGGCGGTGGAATTCATGCACAACGCAACCCTGCTGCACGATGATGTCGTGGACGAAAGCGACATGCGGCGGGGAAAACCGGCAGCCCGGAAGATCTGGGGCAACCAGGCCAGCGTTCTGGTCGGGGACTTTCTGCTGGGCCAGGCCTTCATGATGCTGGTCGAAACCCAGAGCATGAAGGCGCTCGATACCCTTTCAAAGGCCGCCGCCACAATTGCCGAAGGGGAAGTGCTGCAACTGAGCAAGACCAAAAACCTGGCCACCAGGGACAGGGATTACATGCAGATAATCAACGCCAAAACCGCAACCCTGTTCGAGGCGGCCACAAGGGTTGGGGCAATGGCCGGACAGGCCAGCCAAAAACAACAGGATGCAATGGCCATATATGGACGCGAACTGGGCCTGGCATTCCAACTGGTCGATGATGTTCTTGACTATGGAGGCATCAACAGGGGAGCAAAAGACAGCCCGGGACTTGGCAAGAATACCGGGGATGACCTGCGCGAAGGCAAAATGACCCTGCCGATAATCCTGGCCCTTGAAAAAGCCAGTGAAAGCGAGCGCGGAATAATCAGCGATGCCCTGGGCAGGGAAAACGCGGATGCCGGGCAATTTGCAAAAGTGCTGGACATCATAAACCGCTACCATGGGCTGGAAACCGCGATCGACAGGGCTCTTGGCCATGCCGAAAACGCAAGAAACGCAATCCTGGAACTGCCCGATTCGGAACTGCGGGAAATATTGCGGGAGTTGACCCATTACACGGTCTGCCGGGTGCGCTGAAAATTTCGGGCCATTAATACGGATAAAGTGATCCGGATAAAATGATCAACCCCCCCCCGAACCGGACAGGATTGTCGGCTGCACCCAGTAGCCGGGCCACCTTTGCCTGATTCTTCTTGCCCCGGCCCTGGCCCGTTCCAGGTCTGCAAACAGTGCAAAGACCGTTGCCCCCGAACCGGACATGCGGGCAAGCATGCAATCGGGATTTTTTTCAAACTCCCCGATCAGTTCACCGATCCCGGGAACCAGGGCAATGGTCTCCATTTGCAGGTCATTGCGGGTTTGACGCAGCCAGTCGACCAGTTGAAGCGGCCCGGCAGGATTTGCCGGAAGGTCTTTGAGGGGAGGATTATTCCTGCTCTTTAATCCCGAAAAAACCCTGCCGGTGGAAATGGTGATGCCGGGATTTGCCAGCACCGCGAACAGGGAAGGGAATTTTTCCAGCAGGGTCAGGTTTTCTCCCCTTCCCGACATTATCAATGGCTTTTTTGACAGGCAGGCCGGAATATCCGAGCCAAGCAGGAGAGCAATCTCGTGCAAGCGGTCCTGTTCAATTGCCGGAACGAACTCTTCTGCCAAAACGCGGAGCATGGCAGCAGCATCGGCAGATCCGCCACCGATCCCGGAAGCCACGGGAAGGTTTTTCTGCAAGCATATCCGCAAGGGACCGGGTATCAAACCGGGCCATTGCCTTTTCATGGCATGCAGGGCCTTAAGAACCAGGTTGTCCTTTTCCCCGTGCAGGTCTCCTGAAAACGGCCCGTCAATGACCAGTGAATCCGCAGCACTCCCCTGGCCGGCGCTGATACGCAACCTGTCGCCCAGGTCGGCAAACACGACAAGGCTTTGCAGTTCATGAAATCCATCCTGCCGGCGCCCGAGAACGTGCAGGCAAAGATTTATCTTTGCCGGGGCCAGGACATCTCTGACAAAGGAAGGAGGGGTTTGCAAGCTGTTCCTAGGAATCCTCGTTGTTGCGCTCAGCTTCATCCGGCTGGTCCGGCAGACCGTTGGCAAGCTTTGGCTCAACACGGGCCGCCACATCACCGGTATCATCGACAAAGCCGGCAATATTCCATTGAAAGCGCGCCTCGTTCCGGCGGCCGACCCGCCAATAGGCATCGCCAAGGTGATCGTTTATTTCCGGATCGTTGGGGCTGAGACGAACGGCCTGCTCCAGTATGGCAACGGCCTCTTCGAAATTGTTCATGCGATACTGAGCCCAGCCCAGGGAATCGACAATGTAACCCTGGCGGGGGCTTATGGAAACGGCCTGCTCGATCATTGCAAGGGCCCGCTTCAGATTTATACCCATTTCAACCCAGGAATATCCCAGATAGTTGAGCACCTGGGGCTGGGTGGGATTGAGTTCGAGAGCCTTCAGAAAGTCCCTCTCGGCCGCCGGCCATTCCCCGCGGCGCTCATTGGCAATGCCGCGCAGGTAAAAATACCGCCAGTCCTGGGGGTGATCTCCACCCACCAGATCAATCGCCCGGCTATAGGCATAGGCAGCGTCGTCATATTGCTCATCAAGACGCAAAATATTACCAAGGGCGACAAGCGCATCTAGGTTTTCCGGATATTGGAAAACGATCTCTTTCAGACGGCTTATGGCACCGGCGCGATCACCAAGGGCATCCATGTTCTGGGCAATCCTGACAAGAGCATCGAGCCTATAAAGGGAATCATCGCCTATGGAGCGGTATATTTCGTTGGCAGCCTCGTAACGATGAGCATCCTCCAGGAACTGGGCTATGGTCAGGGAAGTGGTGTCTGCATCGGGATTCAGATAAAGGCCCAGTTGCAAGAAGACCATGGCTATGTCAGTGGAACCGTCACGGCCAAGGGCAACACCAATGCCCTGGAACAGTTCGGAAGCTCCCTCATTGATGGTAGCGGCAAACTTGCCGGGCAGGCGGCCCGCCTCGATCTCCTGGCGCACGAAACTTACACCGGGATGGTTCAAACCCTCCCTTTCAAAATCGTCAAGAACGGCCAGGGCTTCCCTGTTGCGGCCGGAATTGCCAAGAACACGGCTGTAAAATTCAACCATGCGGCCAAGAAAAGGCTCAGTCTCATAGGAAATGCGAGCCAGTTCCAGGGCACTGGAATCACCGGCAACATCAGCCATGAGGGCCTTGTGAAAGACCAGGAAATCATCCAGACCACCCCCGTCCAATCGCCCGAGCTCGACCATGGCCTTGTCAAGGCGGGACTGGCCGACCCGGGCCCAGGCTCTCAGAATCATCGCAGAAATATCGACGAAATCCGAAAGCCCCATGTCTTCAAGCCGGTTAACCACGGAAGAATAACGGCGCTCCTTAAGGGCAATGGTGGCAAGAACCAGACGGGCCAGGCTGTTGTCAGGCTCCTGTTCAAGCATGTTCCTGGCCATGATCTCGGCTTCCGGAATCCGCCCGTCGGCTACAAGGGCGGCAAAGCTGCGTTCGGTAATGCCCGGATTGTTGCGCTCCAGCAGGGCAGCTTCGAGCAGGGAATCAGCAGCAACGGACGTGGCAAGGTCCCTGAAGGCCTTCTGGCCGGCAAGAAAACTGCCCGAAGGGGAAGAAAACTGGAAAAAAAGATTTTGTGAAGCCAATGCACCCGTGGGAAAAAAAGCAAGGCAAAGAAAAGACAAGACGCGCGCGAAGGAGCCAAAAAAACAAGTCAATGCCAGTTCTCTCCAGTTAAACAGGTTGGGCCACAAATCAGGGACAAACCAACCAATAGCCGCACCCCTGGACAAAATCCATAAAATTCGGCCAATTCAAGGTCCATGATATTCAAATGAAAAAACTTGTGGCGCAAGTCAAAAAACGTGCAAAAAAATCAAAAAACTGACAGTAAAATATCGCATGGACTAGGTAGCAAGAC
>WFPQ01000109.1 GCA_015487515.1 Hyphomicrobiales bacterium
CACTTGAATGGTGCGCCCGACCTTTTGGGCCAGCCGCCTGGCTGAAATCCCCTGAGCCTTTTCCATGAGCCGATGGTAGCGCTCCTGCTTTGTTTCATCGGGAATTGCTCCGGGCAGTTCGTTGGCCCTTGCTCCGGCCACGGGTTCATACCGGAAGCAGCCGACCCTGTCGATCCCGGCTTCTTCGAGCCAGTCGAGCAGAAACTGGAAATCCTCTTCGCTTTCGCCGGGAAAACCGACCACGAAACTGGAGCGGATGGCCAGGTCCGGGCAGGTGCTGCGCCAGGATTTTATGCGATCCAGGGTTTTTTCCGTATTGGCGGGGCGGCGCATGGCCCTCAGGACAGAAGGGGATGCGTGCTGGAACGGAATGTCCAGGTAGGGAAGTATTCTTTCCCGGGCCATCAGTTCGATCACTTCATCTACATGGGGATAGGGGTAGACATAATGCAGGCGTATCCATGCGTCCAACTGGCCGAGTTCCGAGCACAGGTCAAAAAACCTTGCCCTGACCTGGCGGCCATGGAACGGGGTGCTCCGGTACCTAATGTCCTGTCCATAGGCGCTGGTATCCTGGGAAATGACCAGCAGTTCCCTGGTACCGGACTTTACCAGCCGTTCGGCTTCGTAGAGTACGGAGGCAACGGGGCGGGAGGCCAGGTCGCCCCGGATGGAGGGAATGATGCAGAACGAGCAGCGGTTTGAACACCCTTCGGAAATCTTGAGATAGGAATAATGAGCCGGGGTCAGCTTCAGGCCCTGTTCGGGGACCAGGTCGAAGCGGGGATCATGAACGGGCGGTACGACTTCATGTACCGCGCTGATGACCTGTTCGTACTGGTGGGGGCCGGTAACCGTCAGCACCTTGGGGTGGGTTTTCCTGATCATTTCCTCTTCGACACCAAGACAGCCGGTAACCACAACCCGGCCGTTTTCGGCGATGGCCTCGCCAATGGCATCAAGGCTTTCGGCCTTGGCGCTGTCGATGAAGCCACAGGTGTTGACGATAACCAGGTCGGAGCCGGCATAATCATGGGAGAAGGCATAGCCCTGGGCCCTGAGCGTGGTCAGAATGCGTTCCGAATCGACCAGGGCCTTGGGGCAGCCAAGGCTGACCAGACCGATTTTTGCAGCTTTGTTCATTCTTGTTCCCCAAAGGGCGGACATGGCCCGCGAAAACCGTGCTCTGATGGCTTCTTACTCCAAAGAGCCAAAAGGTCAATCCAATTGAAGGAAACGCTCAGGGGGCATGAAGGGTGGGACCGAAGCGTTCCTCGAATTTCTGGCGCAGCACGATATCGGCCTGTTCGAGGGAAACCAGCTGTCCCAGATCCTCAAGGCTGGTAACTCCCTTGTCGGCAATTCCACAGGGTATTATTCCCCCGTAATGGGAAAGGTCAGGGCAGACATTGAGCGAGATGCCATGAAAGCTTATCCATTTTGAAACCCTGATGCCGATGGCAGCGATCTTCTTGTGCTCCTGCAGGTTCGTTCCCGGAGCCCTGACCCATACCCCGACCTTTCCGGGAACCTCAAAGGCGCTGATGTTGAATGTGGCCAGGGCGTCAATTATCCAGTACTGAAGGTTTGCAACCAGTTTTCTGATGTCCCTTTGGCGCTGGCGCAGGTCCAGCATCACATAGGCAACCCGCTGACCGGGACCGTGATAGGTGAACTGGCCGCCGCGCCCGGCATCAAAGACGGGAAAACGGGACGGGTTCAGCAGATCTGCGGGCCTGGCCGAGGTTCCGGCGGTATAAAGGGGGGGGTGTTCGAGCAGCCATACCTGCTCGGGGGCCCGTTGTTCTGCTATTGCCGCTGCGGTCCGGCGCATCCTGTCAAGGGTGATTTCATAGTCGGCCAGCTTGTCGATGGTTTTCCAAAGAACCGGTGCTTCGTCATTTCGAAGCAGGGGAGAGGGCGCGGTTTTTTCTGAAACATGCATTTGCGTTAACTTTTCGATAACCATGATTTGCGCATTGTAGTTCAACAGGATTCCTTTGTAACGCAGAACAATTGCCCGGAATGAAAAATATGAACATAGTCAAGGGTATCGAGGTTGATCTGAAAGTGGAACTGGGCTCCACCATGATGCCGATCCACCATGTTCTGCGCCTGGGGCGCGGGGCGGTCATCGAACTGGATGCCACGGAAGACGATCCCATGAAGATATATGGCAACAACAAGCAGATTGCCGAAGGGGAAATCCGAATCGAAGAGGGACGGCTTGCGGTCGAGATAACCAGGAAGCTCACTCTTGATAGCTGAAAATTTTTAATTCCATTTGCCCAAGTAAGCGCTTGAGATGCAGGTTTCTATTTGCTAAACGCTAACCCGCATCTCGTGTTGATTTGCATTTTCCCCTTTGGCTTGCGGTCGTGGCGGAATGGTAGACGCGCAGCGTTGAGGTCGCTGTGGGGTAAAACCCGTGGAAGTTCGAGTCTTCTCGACCGCAC
>WFPQ01000110.1 GCA_015487515.1 Hyphomicrobiales bacterium
CATAGACATGGGGCCGCTCCCTTTCCCGCCTTGTTTCCTCCTCCAGCAGCATGCCGGCAACCGTTTCATCCACCCTGGCAAGGGACAGCAATACCCTGCCCCCGCAACACTGCCCGATATCGGGTCCCAGCAACACCTCTATCTCCATGCCGTTTTCTGCCCTGCGCAACATTCCCCGCGCCTTGTCAATGGCAATATATTCCAGTTGTCCTCCGCCAATGGTCCCCCAGACTTCCCTTTCCGCCACCAGCATGAATGATCCGGACTCGCGCGGACCAGAACCCCAGACCCTTTTGGTGCGCACCACGACACACGGGGCCTGCGCCATGAACCTGCCCATTTCCTCCCGGACGGCCATCACCGTTCATCCCCCCCGTTCTTCATGGCTTCCACCGCCATCAGAACCCTCTCCGGGGTTACGGGCGTGGCAAGCCTTGGGCAGGCCCGGTAATCATTGACACTGGCCACCGCCATCGAAAGTGCCTCCACCACCGAAGCGGCCAGCATCAGCGGAGGCTCCCCGACCGCCTTTGAACGCCTGATGGTCCGTTCCGGGTTCCTTGACCATCGGGCCAGTTCGATATTGAAGGTTTCTGGAATGTCCGAGGCCAGGGGAATCTTGTAGGTCGATGGGGCATGGCTTTTCAACTCCCCCCGCTGATCCCAGAAAAGTTCCTCGCAGGTCAGCCAGCCCATGCCCTGGACAAATCCCCCCTCGACCTGCCCCAGATCTATGGCCGGGTTCAGGGAATTGCCCACATCATGAAGAATATCCACCCGCCTGACATGATTTTCACCACTCAGCAGATCAATTTCCACCTCGCTGACGGCAGCCCCGTAGGCATAGTAGAAAAACGGCCTGCCCTGCCCCTTCTGCCGGTCCCAGTGAATGTCCGGAGTCTTGTAAAATCCTGCCGCCGACAATTGTACCCGGTTCATGTAGGCCTTTCCTATGAAATCGGCAAAGGCAATTTTCTGATTGCCAAAACTCACCATTCCATTCTTGTATTCAACGGATTCGCCCTGTTTTTTCCCAAGGCTTTCGGCAAATTTGTCCAGCCGCGCCTTTATCTGCCTGCACCCGTCGAGGGCCGCCATGCCATTCAGGTCAGAACCCGATGAAGCAGCGGTGGCAGAAGTATTCGGCACCTTGTCGGTAGCCGTGGCGCTGATCTTTATCACCTGCGGTTCAAGGCCGAATTCATCGGCCACTATCCGGACCACCTTGGTATTGAGCCCCTGGCCCATCTCGCATCCCCCGTGATTGAGGTGGATGGAGCCATCCCTATAGACATGAATAAGGGCCCCGGCCTGATTGTACCAGGTGGCGGTGAACGATATGCCGAACTTAACCGGCGTCAGGGCAATGCCGCGCCTGACATGGGGGCTGGAACTGTTGAAGGCGATGATTTGCCGCCGCCGCTCCCTGTATTCGGACGAGGTTTCCAACTCGTCCACTATCCGGTGAATTATGTTGTCCCTGACCTCCTGGTGGTAGGGGGTGACATTATTCTCTTCCACCCCGTAGAAATTGGCTTTTCTGACCTCCAGCGGATCCATGTTCAGGCTGAAGGCGATTTCCTCTATCATCCTTTCGGCCGCCAGAACCCCCTGCGGACCGCCAAAACCGCGAAATGCGGTGTTGGAAACCGTATTGGTCTTCAGGGGAAGGGACCGCAGCCTTGCGGCCGGGTAATAATAGGCATTGTCCGCATGAAACAGCGCCCTGTCGGTAACCGGCCCGCTAAGATCGGCCGAAAACCCGCATCGCGCCGCAAGGTCGGCCTTTACCGCCAGGATTTTTCCTTTCCCATCGAATCCCACCTCATACTCGATTTCAAAATCATGGCGCTTGCCGGTAGCGATCATGTCATCGTCCCGGTCCGGCCTGAGCTTTACGGGCAGGTTCAGCTTTCTGGCCGCCAGCGCCGCCACCACCGCAAACAGGTTTGACTGGGTTTCCTTGCCGCCAAACCCGCCTCCCATCCGCCGCACCTTTACCGTGACCGCACTGGTGCGCACACCAAGGGCCCGGGCCACCATGTGCTGCACTTCACTGGGATGCTGGGTCGAGGAATGGACCAGAACGTCATCATCCTCCCCCGGCATGGCAAAGGCCACGTGCCCCTCCAGGTAAAAATGATCCTGCCCGCCAACGATCATCCTGCCCTTCAGCCTGTTGGGAGATTTTTTCATGGCCCCTTCCACGTCTCCCCGTTCCAGGGTCAGCGGTTCCGTCACCAGTTCACCGCCACCGGCCCGGGCCTGCCCGATATCCAGCAGGGCCGGCAGTTCCTCATATTCCACCCTGACCATCCTTGCGGCCCTTCGCGCCTGGTCCCTGGTGTTTGCCACCACCCCGAACAGGGGCTGCCCAAAAAACTCCACCCTGCCCCTGGCGAATATGGGCTCGTCATCCATCCCGGTCGGCGAAATGTCATTTTCCCCGCCAATGTCACCGGCATCGAGCACGCATATCACCCCATCGGCCCTTTCGACTGCGCTCAGATCCATGGATATTATCTTTGCGTGGGCACATTCGCTCAATCCCAGATAGGCATGGCAGGTCCCCTCCGGCTCCGCCATGTCATCGATATATACGGCCCGGCCTGTTACGTGCTTTTCTGCACTGTCATGAATGTCAGATACGGAATCAGGTACTTTTTCCTGTTTCATGTTCCTCACCCCGCCGCGGTTTTTTCGGCATGATCACGGCTTTTTCCTCCGTTATACCGGCCGGTACTTTCAAGATAAAAGCGCTGCAACAGGTTTTTTGCCGCCAGCATGCGATATTGAGCCGAACCGCGCACATCGCTGAGAGGAACAAAATCCTCCCTCAATCCCTGCGCTCCCCTGCCGATGCCGGCATTGTTCCATTCAGCTCCCTTTAATGCCTTCTCCGCCGCCCTGGCCCTTTTCGGAATTTCTGCCATGCCGCCAAAGGCAATGGTGATTTCATCGACCCTGTTGTTTTCCAGCCGTACCCGGAAGGCGCCGCAAAGGGTCGAAATATCCTCCTCCCGCCGCTTGGAAAGCTTGTAGACCGCAAAGAACTCCTCCCCCCCCGGCAGCGGAATCCTTATGCTTTCGATGAATTCTCCTTCCCGTATGTCCTGCCTGCCATAAGCCAGGAAATAATCTTCGAGCAGGATGGAGCGCCGCTCCTGCCCGCGGCGCAGAACCAGGCTGCCCCCCAGGGCAATCAGGGCCGGCGGAGTATCACCTATCGGTGAACCATTGGCGATATTGCCGCCAATTGTTCCCATGTTGCGCACCTGTTGCCCCCCGATCCGCTCCCACAACTCCCGCAACTGGGGCAGGTGCCTTTCAATGGCCGGCAAAACGGACGAATAGCTTGCCGCTGCCCCCAGAACCAGTTCCCTGCCTTTTTTTTCGAACCCCTGCAGTTCCCCAAGGTGCGAGATGAACACCAGGACTTCCAGTTCCCGCAACTGCTTGTTGACCCAGAGCCCCACATCCGTTGCCCCGCCAACGATCGTGGCTCCCGGATATTGCAACAGTACTTCGGCCAGATCGTCCACGTCCGATGGCAGGATCGCCAGGCCCCTGTCTCCGCCCTTTTCCATCTCCCCACCCCTGCATATCTCGACCCGCCTGCCATCGGCCAGTTTCTCCAGCCTTTCCTGCATCTTCCTGCGCTCGGCAAGCAGGGGATCGAACCTCTGTCCCCCGGCCTGCAATACGGCACCGGCTGCCCTGATTATGGGTCCATAACCGGTACAACGGCACAGATTGCCCTGCAGGGCCATCTTCACATCACTCTCCAGGGCATCAGGATTGCTCATCCACAATCCATAAAGCGACATCACGATGCCCGGCGTGCAGAATCCGCACTGGCTGCCATGGTGCAGCACCATCTGCTCCTGCACCGGATGCAGTTTCCCATTTTCCCCCCGCAAGTGCTCGATGGTTACCAGGTGACAGCCATCCAGGGAGGCAACGAACCGAATGCACGAATTGACGCTCTCATAAGTCAGGTAACCGTCAACGAGCCGCCCGACCAGAACCGTGCAGGCCCCGCAATCCCCTTCCCCGCAGCCCTCCTTTGAGCCCCGCAGCCCCTTTTCCAGCCGCAGGAAATCAAGCACGTTCATGCTCGGGCCGAACCCCTCCAGTTCCACCAGTTCATCATTGAGCCAGAATCGGATTTTTCTTCGCACCGGCTGCCTGCCCATAAATCGGTTTCCCCCGCTAATCAGTTTTTCCCAGCGAATCAGCTTCCCCTGTAAGTCGAATAGGCAAAGGGAGAGACCAGAAGCGGCACATGATAATGGGAGCCACCCTCCCCGATGCCGAACCTGACCGGCACCCTGTCCAGAAAGGCCGGCTCCATCCCCCCTTCATCAAGGGACCTGAAATAATCACCAACCCCGAACACCAGTTCATAAATGCCGGTTCTGAAATCCTCCCCCTCCAGCAACGGTTCCGCACAACGCCCGTCCGAATTGGTGAGCGCGGTTTTCAGCAACTGCCGGCCCTCCCCTTCGATCCTGTAAAGACTGATTTCCATGCCCGCCGCGGGCCTGCCATGGGCATTGTCCAGAACATGAGTCGTCAATCGGCCTGTGCCTGTCATTTTCCATCCCCACGATATTAAAGAACCTTGCATCCGTTCAGAACAAATCTGTGCATTTTTTGACCGGTTGGTCAACTTTTGCTATTCTGCCACTGCCTGTTCTCCCGTTTGCCCACATGAAACCTTGCCCATATTGTTTTATCCATGTGAAATGCCACGGGTGAACATTTTCAAAAGCAAAGAGGCCGCCACCATGCAAAAACAGGCCAGATACAAGCGCAACATGCGCGGTTATGGCAACAATCCGCCCGATCCCAGATGGCCGGGCGGGGCCCATATTGCCATACAGTTCG
>WFPQ01000111.1 GCA_015487515.1 Hyphomicrobiales bacterium
AGCAGAGCCAGTTCAACAAGTCGGTCAACGCGGTGGGCGGGCTGGTTGATGCATGCAAGAAGATAGCCCCGAAACTGGCGTGACATGAATTTTTCCGACAATCCGGTTTGCCTGCGCCATGGCATCTGGCATCTGGCATCCGGTATCCGGCAACCCAATAAAAGGCTGACAGGCAAATGAACATTCACGAACATCAGGCAAAAGCATTGCTGAAGGAATTTGGCGCTCCGGTGGCGCGGGGAGTGGCTGTCTTCTCCCCGGACGAGGCGGCAGAGGCTGCCGGTTCCCTGCCCGGCCCGGTATATGTGGTCAAGAGCCAGATTCATGCGGGCGGCAGGGGCAAGGGGCGTTTCAGGGAATTGCCGGATGATGCCCAGGGCGGGGTGCGCCTGGCCCGTTCGGTTGAAGAGGTTGGTGAATTTGCAAGGGAAATGCTGGGAAATACCCTTGTAACAAAACAGACCGGGGAAGCGGGGAAACAGGTCAACCGTCTTTATATCGAGGATGGGGCCGACATAAAGAGCGAGCTTTATCTTTCAATTCTGGTCAACAGGGAAACCGGAAAGACCAGCTTTGTAGTTTCCACCGAAGGGGGCATGGATATCGAGGCGGTGGCCGAGGAAACACCGCACAGGATTCATACCATGGATATCGATCCCGACCGGGGGGTTACCGGTGAGGAGGCCCTCAGACTTTGCAAGGCCCTTGAGCTTGAGGGGGAGGCCAAAGAGGACGGCATGGAATTGTTCCCCAGGCTTTATGATGCCTTTGTTTCAAAGGATATGAGCCTGCTGGAAATCAATCCCCTGGTCATATTGGGCAACGGGCATCTTCTGGTTCTTGATGCCAAGATATCGTTTGATGACAATGCCCTGTTCAGGCATCCGGACGTGGAGGCCCTGCGGGACCTTGGTGAAGAGGACGAAAAGGAAATCGAGGCCGGAAAACACGACCTGGCCTATATCGCCCTTGATGGCTCGATCGGGTGCATGGTCAACGGGGCGGGCCTGGCCATGGCGACCATGGACATAATCAAGCTTTACGGAGAGCAGCCGGCCAACTTCCTGGATGTGGGGGGCGGGGCCAGCGTGGAAAAGGTTACGGCAGCCTTCAAGATCATTACCTCTGATTCCAGTGTAAAGGGCATACTGGTAAACATCTTTGGCGGAATAATGCGTTGTGATGTCATCGCCGAGGGGGTTTTGCAGGCGGTGGAAGAAGTTGGACTGAATGTTCCCCTGGTGGTACGGCTGGAGGGAACGAAGGTGGCCGAGGGCAAGAAGCTTATCGATGAAAGTGATCTGGATGTTATTTCGGCCAATGATCTGGATGATGCGGCACAAAAAATCGTGGCCGCGGTCAGGGCCGGCTAGAGCCACACAAAATCAGGGGGATGCATGATGGCAATTTTTTCAAGATCGGGAATGACGGGGGCGTTGATCGCCTCCGCGGGGCTGGCGCTGGGGCTGACAATGCCGGTTTTGGCAAAGCATGCAAAGGTAGCCGATCCGGGGCAGTCCGGCCAGGTGGCGCAAGATTCTGCCGGGGGGCAGCAGGGCCAGGAAACAAGGGCGCAGATTCTTGAGGATGCCATGGAAATCTGCCGGCTGGTCGTCGACAACAGGCGCAAGGTCGTTGAAGTTCTGGATGGGGGTGGCTGGAGCAGCGACATAAATTACGATATCGGCAATGCTCCCTTTTACAAGGAAATATCGGCCCAGAAAGCCTATGGAGGGGTCGGGGGCGCCGAAGTGTGGGGCTTCATCGAGGATTATCCGGGATACCAGATGGGCTATTGCTCCCTTACGGTGGATTCGCCGGAAGGGGTTTTCGACCTTTCTCCTGTAGACGGGGTTGAGGGGCTGGTCGGTGAACTGATCGTCGAGGGAGACCAGTCCTATGGGGCATGGCGCAGCGAAACCGTCAATGATGAGATGGCAACGGTTTTTGTTCATGCCTATCAGAACGCGGACACGTTCCTTTACCAGATCAGCGCGGTCAGAAAGCTGGAGCGTTAGGGTGCCTGATGAATTCGTGAATCCCTTCATCCTGCAAGCAAGTCAATCCATCGGATTTCATGTCCATCAACCTGTGGGCAATTCCCTTACACAACGGAGTTTTTAACCCATGTCAATTCTCGTCGATAAAGATACCAGGATACTGGTGCAGGGGCTGACCGGAAAAACCGGAACTTTCCACACGGAACAGGCCCTGGCCTATTTCGGCACCAAAATGATCGGCGGTATCCATCCCAGGAAGGGTGGACAGAAATGGACCAGCGAGCAGGGGGTGGAACTGCCGATATTTTCAAGCGTTGCCGAGGGCAGGGAGGCAACCGGGGCCAGTGCCAGTGTCATCTATGTGCCGCCAGCGGGGGCGGCCGCGGCCATAATAGAGGCGATTGATGCTGAAATACCTCTCATAGTTGCCATAACCGAGGGAATTCCGGTTCTGGACATGGTCCGGGTAAAGGCCCGGCTTGAAAAATCTGATTCGCGCCTTATCGGCCCCAACTGTCCCGGCATCATGACCCCGGATGAATGCAAGATCGGCATCATGCCCGGCAATATCTTCAAGAGGGGTTCGGTGGGCATAGTTTCGCGCTCGGGAACACTGACCTATGAGGCGGTTTTTCAGACCACCAACGAGGGGCTGGGACAAAGCAGTGCCATAGGAATCGGGGGAGACCCGGTAAAGGGCATGGAGTTCATCGATGTGCTCGAAATGTTCCTGGCCGATGAAAACACCAGTTCGATGGTAATGATCGGGGAGATTGGCGGTTCGGCCGAAGAAGATGCGGCCCAGTTCCTGATCGACGAGGCCAGGCGCGGCCGTTCCAAGCCCGTGGCCGGCTTCATTGCCGGGCTGACGGCGCCCAAGGGGCGGACCATGGGTCATGCGGGGGCGGTGATTTCCGGCGGCAAGGGCGGAGCCCAGGACAAGATTGCCGCCATGGAAGCGGCGGGAATAGCGGTTTCAAAGTCCCCGGCCAAGATCGGGCAG
>WFPQ01000112.1 GCA_015487515.1 Hyphomicrobiales bacterium
GGATAAGCCTGCTAAGGGTTTCGGCCGATGGAACGGTCGGGGTTGATGGCTGTTGCAGCCTTTCGGGGCAGTAGGTCTGCTTACAGGTCCTGATCCTAATTTATATCGTAGGGTATGATGGAGCGCCTGTTGGTGGCAACCGAGATGGATGCGGCTATGGGGGGAACCGAACGCTGGGCGCAGTTTCGCCTTTCGCAGGTGCGGCAGCTGATGCCTATGGGGTCGAATTTTATGTGCTCTTGCAGGCCTGGGTCACTGTCAAGGTAAAGATCCCGGGCATAGACCAGCTTGCCGGCATGGGAAATCTCGCAGCCAAGGGCATAGGCATAGCGCCTTAAGGGGCCGTCATAGCCACCAAGGCGCCTTTCCCTGGACCAGGCCAGGCACAGATAACGGTTCTTGTCCGGGGTCTGGGCCAGCTGGCGAATGATCTTTCCGTTGGCTTCAAAGGCAAGATGCACGTTCCAAAGGGGGCAGGCGCCGCCGAAACGGGCAAATTGCAGGGGGGTGGCCGAATGGCGCTTGGTGATGGTTCCCGCCGCATCGACCCGGGCAAAAAAGAATGGTATCCCGGGGTCTCCCGGCCGTTGCATGGTGGAAAGGCGGTGGGCCACCTGTTCAAGGGATGCGCCAAAGCGGTAGGCAAGCTGTTCCAGGTCGTGCCCGTTTTGCCTGGCAGCCCTGCCAAAGGCACCGTAGGGCAACAACAGGGCGCCGGCAAAATAGTTGGCCAGGCCGATATGGCAGATCCTGCGGGCCTCGTCGGACTTGAAATCGGCCTGCTGCAGGATCTCGTTGATGGTGGTGGTCTGTTCCATCAGGGCCAGCTGGTTGGCCATCTGGAAAAAACAGGTGGATGGCTCAAGGCGGTTATTCAGAAAAAGCGTTCTGCCTGACGGTTCGAATTCACGAAGCATTTGCGGGTTTGCCGCCGGGACATGGGCGATCTTCATGTCATGGGTCCGCTCCAGATAGTCTGCAAGACGCCCGAGGCGCTCGATGCCGGTGTTGTAATCATATTGTTCGCCATCCAGTTCTGTGGCCAGGGTTTCTGCAGCCCGGTCCAGGGGGTCGATATAGTTGTCGGCATAGTGGAAAAAATCCCGCACCTCCTCGTAAGGGGTCTGCAATGCCCCGGCATTGCCAAAGTTCATGCCCTCGTCGGCTCCGGCAAGTTGCTCGCTGGTCTTCTTGTAGGCCTGGTAAAGATTCAGGAGGGAACGGGCAAAGGACGGGGCATTGGCGGTAATGGATTTGAGCTCGACAAGGCCGGGGGGATCATCGCCGAATACCGGGTCGGCCATGGCCTCGTTCAGATCGGCCAGAAGGCGATCGGCATTGGCATCCATGAGTTCGGTGGGATCAAGGCTGAATTCCCGGGCCAGACCCAGCAGCAGGGAGGCGGTCAGGGGGCGCTGATTGTTTTCTATCTGGTTGACGTAGGAGGTGGAAACCTGAAGCCGGGCGGCCATCTGGCCCTGGGTCAGGCGGTGGCGCTCCCTGAGGGCGCGCAATTTGGCTCCGGCGAATATTTTCCTGGTTTTCATGGGCGGGTTCCGTGTCCGGCGGGCCTGCAGTCCTGGCCTGTTTAACAAAATCAACATTTTACAATTTGCAGATTTAACAAATATAGCAGGTTTGCACGTTTGTGTCTCGCTTCATTTTTTTGACTGGGGTAGGATCCTTTTCAGGGAATGCAACTTGTTTCGTGGGGCAGCATGCAGGATATCATCAGGGCGCTGGAAAAACGGCGGGAGGAAGCGCGGCTCGGGGGCGGGCAGCGCCGGATCGACATTCAGCACAACAAGGGCAAACTGACCGCCCGGGAACGGCTGGAGGTGCTGCTGGATCCGGGAAGCTTTGAAGAATACGACATGTTCGTAGCCCAGCGATGCAATGATTTCGGCATGGCCGACCAATATGTTCCCGGTGATGGAGTAGTGGTGGGATGGGGCACCATAAACGGGCGCATGACCTATGTGTTCTCCCAGGATTTCACGGTGTTTGGCGGCTCCCTGAGCGAAACCCATGCGCAAAAGATCTGCAAGATCCTTGACCTGGCCATGCAGAACGGGGCGCCGGTGATCGGGCTGAATGACAGCGGAGGCGCGCGCATTCAGGAAGGGGTGGATTCCCTTGGCGGATATGCAGAGGTCTTTTGGCGCAACGTGCAGGCCTCGGGGGTGGTGCCGCAGATTTCGGTGATAATGGGACCGTGTGCGGGCGGGGCGGTATATTCTCCCGCCATGACCGATTTCATCTACATGGTGCGCGATACCTCCTACATGTTCGTGACCGGGCCGGACGTGGTAAAAACCGTGACCAACGAGATAGTTTCGGCAGAAGAACTCGGCGGGGCCGGAACCCATGTCAGTAAATCTTCGGTGGCCGATGCGGCCTTTGACAATGATGTCGAAACCTTGCTGGAGGTCAGGCGCCTGTTTGAATACCTGCCATCAAGTTCAAGGGAAAAAGCGCCGAGCCTGCCGGTCAATGACCGGGTGGACCGGGCAGAGATGTCCCTTGACAGCCTGATTCCAGAAAATGCCAACACGCCCTATGACATGATGGAGGTGATCAGAAAAATTTCCGACGAGGGGGAATTTTTACCCATTCAACGCGAACATGCAGGCAATATTATTACCGGGTTTATCAGGCTGGATGGGGAAACAACTGGCGTGGTGGCCAATCAGCCCATGGTCCTGGCGGGATGCCTGGATATTGATGCATCGAAAAAAGCGGCCCGGTTCGTGCGCTTTTGCGACTGCTTCAACATACCCATACTGACCCTTGTGGATGTGCCAGGGTTTCTGCCCGGCACGGCCCAGGAATATGGGGGCATCATCAAGAACGGGGCGAAATTACTGTTCGCCTATGCCGAGGCGACGGTGCCCAAGGTTACCCTGATTACCCGCAAGGCCTATGGCGGGGCCTATGACGTAATGGCTTCAAAACATATCCGGGCCGATATCAACTATGCCTGGCCGAGCGCCGAAATCGCGGTGATGGGGGCCAGGGGGGCCGTTGAAATAATCTATCGCGGTGAATTGGGGGACAGGGAAAAAATCGCAAAGCGCACGGCGGATTACGAGGCAAGGTTTGCCAACCCGTTCGTGGCGGCCGAGCGCGGTTTCATAGATGACGTGATCCTGCCGCACAATTCGCGCAGGCGGCTGATAAGGGCGTTTTCAACGTTGAAGAACAAGCGGGCGCAAACCCCGTCAAGAAAGCATGACAACATCCCCCTTTGATGTGTTTGCGGCTTTCAGGGTCAGGGCGCAAGCAGGTCTGGCGGTCGGGAAACCATTATGAAGAGGCAGGTAACGGGCAAGGAAATGTTTGAAAAGATACTGGTTGCAAACCGTGGGGAAATCGCCTGCCGGGTCATGAAAACCGCCAGGAAAATGGGTATTGAAACCGTGGCGGTATATTCTGATGCCGACCGGGATGCCCTGCATGTGAAAATGGCCGGCGAGGCCGTTCATATAGGGGCTTCTCCGGCTTCCAGGAGCTATCTGGACGGGAACAAAATCATTGCGGCCTGCAAAAAAACCGGCGCCGGGGCCATCCATCCCGGTTATGGATTCTTGAGTGAAAATGCTGCGTTTTGTGATGCACTGAGCAAAGCGGGACTGGTGTTCATTGGCCCGCCGCAAAAAGCCATTGAAGCCATGGGAGACAAGATCACTTCCAAGAAAATCGCTGCCAAAGCCGGGGTGGCCACGGTGCCCGGACACATGGGGCTGATAGCCAATGCTGATGAAGCGGTGAAAATTGCACGCGAAATCACTTATCCGGTGATGATAAAAGCTTCGGCCGGGGGCGGGGGCAAGGGCATGCGCATAGCCTATAATGATGCAGAAGCACGCGAGGGTTTTGAGCGCTCCAGGTCAGAGGCTGCGTCCTCGTTCGGGGATGACCGGGTCTTCATGGAAAAATTCATCGAGGAGCCAAGGCATATCGAAATCCAGGTGCTGGCCGATAGCTGGGGAAACTGCATCCACCTGGGGGAGAGGGAATGTTCCATCCAGCGCCGGCATCAGAAAATCATCGAGGAGGCGCCAAGTGTATTTCTGGATGAGGAAACCCGCCGGGCAATGGGGGAACAGGCGGTGTTGCTGGCAAGGGCGGTTGATTATGTGAGCGCCGGCACGGTGGAATTC
>WFPQ01000113.1 GCA_015487515.1 Hyphomicrobiales bacterium
GTCCGCCCAGAACCGGACCAATGATAAAACCGACCCCAAAACAGGCCCCCAGAAAACCAAAGCGCCCTGCCCGATCCTTTTTCTCGCTGATATCGGTTATATAGGCGGTTGCGACCGCCATGCTGGCCGCCGTCATGCCGGCAAGCAGGCGCCCCAGCACGAGAATTTCCACATTGGGGGCAAAGGTCATTATCAGATAATCGATGGCAGCTCCGAACATGGCCAGCATCAATATGGGGCGACGGCCAAACCGGTCGGACAATACTCCCAGAACGGGAGCAGACAGAAACAGCATCAGGGCGTATCCAGCCAGAATTGCCCCGTAAAGAATTGAAACATCACTGGTTTCTGCAAGCTGGCGAAGCAGCCCGGGCAGGATTGGAAAGATCAGGCCGACCCCGACCGCATCAAGGGTAACCGACAGGAGAATGATTGTCAGCGCCGTGTTCATGGCAACCTTTCCCGCCTTGCATGCAGCCCCATAAAAACCGCATACGGAAACAATCGTTCCGTTACATCGGTTACCGGACAGATACAGGCAGGAACCAGCCGTTAGTGGGCTATCGGGGCTGTGCCCTCGTCCTTGCCTGACCCATCGCCCCGGGCAGCAAGTTCAGCCTGTTCTGCCTGGGCTGCTGACCATTCGATGGGTTTGGGCTTTTCGATCAGGGCATGTTCGATGACCTGCCCCATCCGGGAAACCGGAATTATCTCCAGCCCCTTCTTGACCGAATCGGGCAGTTCCTTGAGGTCATGAACGTTGTCCTTGGGAATTAGAACGGTCTTGATGCCACCGCGCAGAGCCGCCAGCAGCTTTTCCTTGAGGCCCCCGATTGAAAGGACCCTGCCCCTCAGGGTGATCTCCCCGGTCATGGCAATATCGTTGCGAACCGCAATCCCCGTCATCATCGAAACGATGGCAGTGGCCATGGCAATGCCGGCAGAAGGACCATCCTTTGGGGTTGCTCCTTCGGGAACGTGGACGTGGATATCGTTCTTGTCGAACATCGGGGGCTCAATGCCAAAATCCAGGGAACGCGAACGGACATAGGCGTTGGCGGCTGAAATGGATTCCTTCATCACATCCTTGAGGTTGCCGGTAACGGTCATCTTGCCCTTGCCGGGAGTCATCACCCCTTCGATGGTCAGCAATTCGCCACCGACCGGCGTCCAGGCAAGACCGGTAACCACCCCGACCTGGGGATCCTCGTCTATCTCGCCATATCTGAATGGGGGAGCGCCCAGATATTCCTCCAGAACCCTTGCGGTTATCTTTACAGATTTTTTCTTGTTCAGCATCAGGGTCTTGACCGATTTGCGCATGAGTTTTGAAATTTCGCGCTTCAGGTTTCGTACCCCGGCTTCACGGGTATAGCGCTGAATGACCCGCAGCAACTGCTGATCGGGAAGTTCGAATTCCTCCTCCTTCAGGCCATTGTCCTTAAGGGACTGGGGAATGAGATGGCGCCGGGCAATCTGAATCTTTTCCTCTTCCGTATATCCGCTCAGGCGAATGATTTCCATGCGATCCATCAGGGGAGCGGGAATGTTAAGGGTATTGGAAGTGGTGACGAACATCACGTCGGAAAGGTCATAATCCACTTCAAGGTAATGGTCGTTGAACGAATTGTTCTGCTCCGGGTCAAGCACCTCCAGCAGGGCAGAGGAAGGGTCACCGCGAAAATCCATTCCCATCTTGTCTATTTCATCGAGCAGAAACAGGGGATTGGACTTGCCGGCCTTTTTCATGGACTGCATGACCTTTCCCGGCATGGAACCGATATAGGTGCGCCTGTGACCGCGGATCTCGGCCTCGTCACGAACCCCGCCAAGGGACATGCGCACGAATTCGCGGCCCGTGGCCTTTGCTATGGATTTGCCAAGGGAAGTCTTGCCCACCCCGGGCGGACCGACAAGGCAGAGTATGGGGCCCTTGAGCTTGCCGGTGCGGTTTTGCACCGCAAGATATTCAATGATGCGCTCCTTGACCTTTTCAAGGCCATAATGGTCGCGGTCAAGAATTTCCTCGGCCCGCACCAGGTCCTTCTTGATGCGGGAACGCCTGGACCAGGGAAGGGCCGTGAGCCAGTCCAGGTAATTTCTCACCACCGTCGCCTCGGCCGACATGGGGCTCATCTGCTTGAGCTTCTTCAACTCGGCTTCCGCCTTTTCCCGGGCTTCCTTGCTCAGCCTGGTGGCCTTGAGTTTTTCTTCGATTTCGGCAATCTCGGAACTGCCCTCCTCCCCGTTGCCAAGTTCGCGCTGGATAGCCTTCATCTGTTCGTTAAGGTAATATTCGCGCTGGGTCTTTTCCATCTGGCGCTTGACACGGCCGCGGATGCGCTTTTCGACCTGCAGGACCCCGATCTCGCTTTCCATCAGAACCAGAATCCTCTCCAGCCTATCCTTGACGGAAGGGGCACTGAGCAATTCCTGCTTCTCATCAATCTTGACCGCCAGGTGGGAAGCTATGGTATCGGCGAGCTTGCAGTTGTCCTCGATCTGGCTGACAGCACCGACCACTTCGGCGGAAATCTTCTTGTTCAGCTTCACGTAGTTTTCAAATTCGGAAATGGTCGAGCGGGCCAGGGCCTCGATTTCCACACCATCATAGGCCGGTTCCTCGATGACACCGGCCCGGGCCAGAAAAAAATCCTCGGTCTGGACGAATTCATGCAATTTTGCGCGGTCCAGCCCCTCGACCAGGATCTTGACCGTGCCATCGGGCAGCTTGAGCAGTTGCAGAACCGAGCCGATGGTGCCGGTTGAATAGATATCCTTGGGACTCGGGTCATCCTCCTGGGCATTCTTCTGCGTTACTATGAGAATGTGCTTGTCGTCGCGCATGACCTCCTCAAGGGCCCGAACGGATTTTTCACGCCCCACGAACAGCGGAACGATCATGCCGGGAAAAACCACTATGTCGCGCAGGGGCAGAACCGGATAAAGCTGCTCCCTGGTGCCTGGTTCAGATTTTTTTTCTTCAGGGGTCATTTCAACTGATTTCCTGTCTTCCTTGGGCATAATATTCCTTTCCAGCCACGCCAGCAAAACAAGATGATTTCAAGGTGATCGCAGGGCGGCGGGATACCGGCCGCTGCAATCCTTGCCATCGAGTCCTGATGACAAACCGGGTTTGCCGGCTGGCACTGATTCCATGGTCTAAGAT
>WFPQ01000114.1 GCA_015487515.1 Hyphomicrobiales bacterium
GCTCAAGGAAGCGGCAAAAGCCAAATAATCTGCCGCAAATCCCCTTGCAGGCCGACAGACCGCTTGCACATTTTTGCAGGCGGGCCCATTCTGGTGTTTCAATCCGGGGCATGACCCCGACCCGATCAGAACACCGGAAGCTGCATCCATGACCGATCAAAAATCCCTTGCACAAGCCATTCAGTCCGGACGCGGCAGGATACCGGCCGACCTGGTTCTTAAAAACGTGCAAATGCTGGATGTCATAACCGGTGACATCACCACCACCGACATCGCCATTTCAGGCGAACGCATTGTTGGTACCCATGCTTCCTATGGTGGCAAAAAGGAAATCGAGTGCACCGGAAAATGGGCCGTTCCCGGTTTTATCGACACCCACCTGCACATCGAAAGCTCGCTGGTTACCCCGTTCGAGTTCGACCGCTGCGTACTGCCCCATGGCGTCACCACCGCAATTTGCGACCCCCACGAGATTGCCAATGTACTTGGGACACAAGGCATAGAATATTTTCTCGAATGTGCCGGTCGCACCATAATGGACATTCGCATCAACCTTTCCTCCTGCGTTCCTGCGACCGGCTTTGAAACCTCCGGCGCCCGGCTCGAACTGGATGACCTGCTGCCCTTTGCCTCCCACGAAAAGGTCATAGGGCTGGCCGAAATGATGAATTTCCCCGGCGTCATCAATACCGACCCCGATATCATTGCCAAGCTTGCAGCCTTTCATGACAGGCATCTGGACGGCCATGCCCCCCTTTTGAGCGGCCGGGACCTGAACGCCTACCTGGCCGCCGGCATTCGCACCGACCACGAGGCCACCAGCGAAAAAGAAGCAAGAGAAAAGCTCTCCAAGGGCATGGCAATCCTGATCCGTGAGGGTTCCGTTTCAAAGGACCTGGATGCCCTGGCCCCCGTGATCAGCCCTGATACCGCCAGCTATCTTGCCCTTTGCACCGATGACCGAAATCCCCTGGACATTGCCGAAGAAGGCCATGTTGACGCCCTGATCCGTCGCCTGATCGCCAGGGGCATTGCCCCCCACCTGGTCTACCGCATGGCCTCCCTTTCCGCCGCCAGAATTTTTGGCCTCAAGGATCGCGGCCTGCTGGGGCCGGGCTGGCGCGCCGACATCGTTCTGCTGGATGATCTTGAACAATGTCAGGTCTCGTCGGTCATTTGCGGCGGTAAAATTGTTACCGATGGACTGTTCGCTACGCGCAAAATTATTGATCCGGTCGGCCTTGATTCCATGAAGGCAAAACCCCTTGCCCCGAGCGCCTTTGAGATGAAGCCACTGCATGGCAAAAATCAAATGCCGGTCATAAGGGTCAGACCCGGCCTGATCATAACCTTTAGAGAAGATGCAACCTTAGCAGTCACCAAAAATGGGGTGCAGCCCGATCTGAACAAGGACATCATCAAGGTCGCGGTAATCGAACGCCACGGCATCAACGGCAATATCGGCCACGGTTTCGTTACCGGTTTTGGCCTGAAATCCGGCGCCATAGCTTCTTCGGTCGGCCATGACAGCCACAATATCACAGTGATCGGAGCCAATGATACCGACATGGCCCTGGCGGTGAACCGGCTCATCGAATTGAAGGGCGGGTTTTGCGTGACCAATGATGGAAAGATATTGAGCGAACTGGCCCTGCCCATTGCCGGGCTCATGAGCCCGTTGCCCTTCGAGGAGGTCTCGGGAAAACTCGAACATTTGCGCAAAACCGCCCATTCCATCGGCTGTACCCTGCCAGAGCCTTTTCTGCAGGTGGCATTTCTGGCCCTGCCGGTGATACCCCACCTCAAGATGACCGACAGGGGCCTGTTTGACGTGGACCGGTTTGAATTTGTAGGCTGAAAAAAACAACCAGGGAGATAGCGCATATGAGTCTTGCAAGCAGGTTTTTTGCCTGGCGCCACAAGTTGAAACCAGCCACCCACCGGGTAAGAAAAAGCGCTGACAACACAGTAACCTCGTTCGATGGCACAAAACTGCTGACCGACATATATTTCCCTTTAGGCAAAGGCCCCTTTCCCTCCATTCTCATTCGCACACCCTACAAGAGATCCGGCTTTGCAAACTATGCCAGGATTTACGCGGAACGAGGATTTATAACGGTCTTGCAGGCC
>WFPQ01000115.1 GCA_015487515.1 Hyphomicrobiales bacterium
ACGCAGTACATAGGCAATGGCATCGGTTTCGCGGATGTTGGCCAGAAACTGGTTGCCCAGTCCCTCCCCCCTGGAGGCGCCCTTTACCAGACCGGCAATGTCCACAAAGTTGAGCCGGGCCGGCAGGACCTCCCTGGAACCGGCAATTTTTGCAATTTTTTCCAGGCGTTCATCGGGTACTGACACTTCGCCGATATTGGGCTCTATGGTGCAAAAGGGAAAATTGGCAGCCTGTGCCGCGGCGGTGCGGGTCAGCGCATTGAACAGGGTCGATTTCCCCACGTTGGGAAGACCGACAATTCCACACTTGAATCCCATGGTTCATTCCTTGTTGAAAAGTTTTTTCAGCATGTCAGACATCCGGCTTGAAGAGCCGGCAGGCCGATTGTCGCTAAGGGAGGCATTTTTTGTTTCATTCTTCGGGGAGGGAGCGCCGCCCGTCCCGGTGCCGGCTTCTTGTTCCTTACCTTGAAGAACCAGGCTGACCCGGTTCATGAAGGTGGCGGCGTCTCCCCTTACCAGCAGGAGGGCATTCTGGGCAATGGCCGCAAGCAGGGGATCAAGCCATTGGCGTTCGCTTTTGTGGAACGGGGACAGGACGTGGGAGTTGACCTGCTGTTTTTGTCCCGGGCGGCCGATGCCTATCCTGACCCGCTGATATCGGGTGCCAATTCTCGGATCTATGGAGCGAAGGCCATTGTGACCGTTGTTGCCGCCGCCGGACTTGACCCGGACCTTGCCCGGCTTCAGGTCAAGTTCGTCATATATCACCGTTATGTCGCTGGCCTGCAGCTTGAAGAATTTCAAGGCCGCATAAACGGATTCCCCGGAATTGTTCATGTAGGTCTGGGGTTTGAGCAGCAGCACCCGCTCGGATTCGATCCGGCCATCGCTGAAAAGGCCCCTGAACCTGGAGCGAAAGGGGGGGAAATCAAAACGGGATGCAATTTCGTCAATGGCCATTGCCCCCACATTGTGGCGGTGATTGGCGTATTTGGCCCCGGGATTGCCCAGGCCCACGATCAGGTGCATCAATTTTCTCCGGCGAACGGGAATGGGGACATGGCGATATTTCCGCCATGCTCCCATTCAACTCATTTTCAGGAACCGCTGGCGCCGTCTTCACCTTCTGCCGTTTCCTCGGCGCCGTCTTCACCTTCTTCCGCATCGGCATCATCGGAGGACTCGGAACGCAGGGCCGATGGGGCGGCGATGGTTGCAATGGTGAAATCACGGTCGGTAATGGTTGGAACCGCTCCCTGGGGAAGCTTGACCCTGGAAATGTTCAGGGAATCCCCGACCTCGGTGCCCGTGAGATCTATTTCGAAGCTTTCCGGGATATCACTGGCAAGGCAGTTTACCTCGACCGTGTGCCGGACGATGTTCAGAACCCCGCCGCGCTTGAGGCCCGGGCTGGCTTCCTCGTTGACAAAGCGTACGGGGACCTCGATGGTCAGGGAGGTCTTTGCCCCGACGCGCAGAAAATCCACGTGCAGCACAAAGTCACGGACCGGGTCCAGCTGATAGTCCCTTGGGATCACGTGGTGTTTCTTGCCATCAACTTCCACATTGGTGGTGGTGGACAGGAAACCACCGGCATGCAGGGCCTTGGTTATGTCCTTGGTGCTGATGGAAATGGGCAGGGGGTCTTTCCCGTCGCCATAGATCACGGCGGGTACAAGGTTCTTGCGGCGCAGTTCACGGGCGGCCCCCTTGCCCACCCGGTCCCTTACGGTTGCTTTAAGAGCTGTGCTCATGATGATTGTTCCAAATCGGTTGGTGTGGACCTGGCACGGGCCATGGCCACGCGTTCATCCTCCAGGGGTGACAAACGCTTCATAGGTGCGGGGATATAAGGCAAAGCGGGGGGCGGGGCAAGTGGAGAATGAAGCTTTGGGCCAGGTTTGCAGCCTTTCGGCGGATTTGCAGTTCAGAAAAGCAGGATCATCCGGACCGGAGCTTCAGTCAAAGAGGCTGGAGACCGATTGTTCGGCGGCGGTGCGGGCTATGGCCTCTCCGATGTGATCGGAAATCGGCATTATCCTGATGTTTTTTGCATCCCGCACCTCATGGGTCTCGGCAATGGAATCGGTGATGACCAGTTCCTTGAGCCTGGAATTGGCAATGCGTTGCGGGGCGCCGGAGGAAAGAACGCCATGGGTTATGTAGGCGGAAACCTCCATGGCTCCGGCCTGCAACAGGGCATCGGCGGCATTGACAAGGGTTCCTCCCGAATCGACCAGATCGTCGATCAGGATGCAGGACGGGCCGGTCACATCTCCGATTATGTTCATGACTTCGGCAACCCCGGCCCTGGGGCGGCGCTTGTCTACGATTGCCAGGGGGGCGCCAAGCCTGGAGGCGACGTTCCTGGCCCGTACGACACCGCCCGCATCGGGGGAAACTATGGTCAGGTTGCCGATCTGGTAGTTTTTCTTGATATCCTTGACCGAGACCGGGGCGGCAAAGAGGTTGTCGACGGGAATGTCAAAGAACCCCTGGATCTGTCCGGCATGCAGATCAAGGGTAAGAACCCTGTCGACCCCGGATTCGACGATGAGGTTGGCCACCAGCTTGGCGGAAATGGGGGTTCGGGGAGCCGATTTCCTGTCCTGGCGGGCATAGCCGAAATAGGGCATGACCGCGGTTATGCGGCGGCCGGAAGAACGGCGGACCGCATCGGAAAGGATCAGCAGTTCCATCAGGTTGTCATTGGCCGGAAAGGAAGTGGACTGGATTATGAAAACATCCTCGCCACGGACATTGTCGTGAATTTCCACGAATATTTCCTTGTCGGCAAACTTCTTTACCTCGCAGGCGGCAAGGGGCAGGTCCAGATATTTTGCAACGGCATCGGAAAATACCGGATTTGAGTTTCCCGCCAGCAATATCATAGCGCTTCATCCCGCTGTTCAGGGCGTCTTCAAACATGTGGACAGGGCTCTGCCCAGATGAAAACGCGGACAATAAAACCAGAGCCCGGTTCTTGCCAGGGGAAAACCCTGAATGCCCCGATGGACAGCATGGTTGCCCCCAAATTTTTTGCACCATTAGCGCGCCCGATTGCTGAGCGCAACCGCCTTGATGCGAAAATGTCAAGGTCAGGAAGCCTGGCGGGAAGGAGCCAGTGCGATGACGGCAATCTGGCGTCCGGTCTGGCCGGAATTGTGGGTTGCATGGCGGTGGGAGAAGAATTTTTCCGGGTGGGCATAGGTACACTGGCCGGTCTGAAACATATCCCTTATTCCGCTCTTTTCCAGTTCGGAACGCACGAAGGCAGGCAGGTCAAAATGCTGGCGGGTCTTGCCCTTTGGAATTGTTATGAACTTTTCGGCCTCCGGGTGTTTTTCCAGCAGGTCCGCGGTGAAGCCGGGTCCTACCTCATAGTTGTGCTGCCAGATGGTGGGACCTATGCCGGCGATGATTTGCGCACGATTTGCCCCAAGATCTTCCATGGC
>WFPQ01000116.1 GCA_015487515.1 Hyphomicrobiales bacterium
ACCATCTGCCTGTCTATCTGGTCCAGTTTTTCCCGTGCCGCATCAAGGGCTCTGGTTATCGGGCCACCGCCTGCCTTTTCGATGGCCCGGGCCTCCAGCATGTCGAGTTCTTTTTCAATGGCAAGGGCTGCCTCTTCCTGCCTTTGCGCGTGTTCCTTCAGGCGCAGCGGGATTTCGTTGAGCATTGCAAAATTGGGCCTTGCTTCCTGGTAGCGGATGAATTTTGCCACCATTCCATCCAGCCATCTTGTCAGGTTATTTGCCCGGTAGCTTTTGGTGCCATATCCCGATTCCCACAAATACATGAACAGGGGGTCCTGGCGGTATGACTGCCCTTTTTGCTGCTGGTCCAGTTCTGCCTGTTCGGTTTTTTTCGCGGCCTCTTCGGCGATCACCCTGAGTTCGTTGCCCTTTTTTTGTTTTTCCATGTATTCCGGATCTTCTTCGACTATCCGGGATATTTCATCGGACAAGATCTTTAGTTTTTCCTGATTCTCTTGCATTTCCTCGAGCACATCCTGGCGGTTCCTGCTCATGTCGGAGATTTTCCTGTCTATTTCCTCCAGCTTTTTTTCTGCTTCCGAAATCTGGCTGGCATGTTTTTTCAGGACCTCGCGGGCGGCCTTTTCTGCCGAAAACAGCTTGCCTTCTATCTGCTCCTTTTCATCCATGCCAAGGCGTACCGAGGCCAGTTTTCTGAAAAGCTCAGCTTCCCCTTCCCGGATTTTGGCCAGTCTTTCGGCGCTGCGGGACAGGCGACGGGCAATCTGACTTTCTTCCCTGCGAATGTCCCTGATGGCTGAATCAAGGGCCCGTAATGCCTTTGGTCCGCTTATTGCCATTTCACCACCTTGTTATCGCCCCGCCGGAAACCGGGATCAGGTAATCCACATCCAGAAAGCCGAATTCCTTTTGCCCGATTATGTTGCGCTGTATGATGCCGTCATCCCTCTTGTCGGCTCCGACCGAATTATAGACGAATTCGGGCACGCGAATTCCCCATAGTGCCACGGTTTCAATCTGCCCTGTTTCCTCGTTGGTGATGGGCAGTTTCAGAATGTTGCCATTTTTATCGACCGCCTCGACCACTATGTAATAGTTGGTTGCATCCCGGTTGATTTCAGGAAAGGTCCAAAAACCCGATTGCACCCCGTCCCTGTTCACTATTCGCAAGGAATATTCGGCCCGCAACTGATCCCGGATTTCCCTGAGGCCCGCAAGGGCCTTTTCGGCCTCTGCCCTGTCGCCTTCCCTGGCGGCGTTTTGTCCCCTTTGCAACAGTTCCCGGGCTTCGGTAACGGCGGCCTGCACCTTGGTTTCCTCGAAAATCGTCTGGTAGATTTCCTGCATTTGCCCTGGCATGATTTCGGCCAGTTCGATGCGTGCGGTTTCGATCTGTCCCTGTCTGAAGGGCAGGTATACGAAAAAATAGGCGCTGACCGACAAGATTATGGCCAGACCTGTTCCCGTTACCCATTTTCCCCATCTTGCGCGACTTACATATATCTGGGCCAGGGTACGCTTTAATCCGGCCGGGGGCGGATCATAAACGAAGCGCCCCTCTTCAAGGGCTGCCACCCCTTCCAGCAATATCCTGTCAGGAACTTCTATGCCCTGGTCCCTGTAGACGGCGCGCAACCTTTCCACGAGGTTTTTCTTGCGCTCTCCCCCCTTTATTTCACGCATCACCAGATCCTGCCGGTAGCGCAGCGTATCCACCACGTCCATCGCCAGCATCACCTCGTTCAAAGGGGCCGCATCGACCTTGTCATCAGCGCTCATGTCCGGCCAGATTCCTTCGCATCAGATCTTCCCGGCATCCAGGCTGGTCTGCACCGGGCTGGTCTTTATCAGGCACCCCTTCATCAAAAGGCATATTGACCTTTTGTTCTCCGGTGATGGTGCCGCAATGGTCATGCCGCAATTTCAGGCGCCCTCTTGAGTTTTGCTTTGTTCCAGAACAAGCGCGTTGCCATCGGCTGCGAGCCTGGCGAGCCTTTGCTTGCCATCTTCGACCGCATCGCGGATTTCGGCTGAGTTCTGGGTTGAAAGGGTGCGCATTTCTGAAATTATCGAAGCGGATTTTTCCTGGAAATTGACCACGCTATCAACCAGCATTTTTACCGATTCGGCCCTGATCGTCGGGCCATATCCGGCCTTCAGGGCCTCTTCCTGCACTGTGCTGCCGATTTCTGACAGGGTTTCAAGGGACCTGGACATGCCCTCTTTCATGGCATTAAGGGTCTCGGTGCTTTCGTGCAGGCCGAACAGCCCGGTGAACGAGGCCGACAGTGCCGTCAGCACGGTTTCATTGGTGGTAAAGAATGATATGGACTGCTGATATACCCTCTCCTTGGCATTGGTGGTCTGCATCAGGCGAGCCATTACCACTTCGGAAGTGTTGTAGGATATGGTCAGGTTGTCGCTAAGGTCCTTGGCTATCTGGTATCGGCGTTCTTCGTTCTGCAATTCCCGGACTCTTTCGTCCCGGTCCATTTCCAGCCTTGCCCTGTCGGCTGCTGTTCCATCGCTGAACGCTTCCAGGGCGGCGGTGGCCTTTTTCAGGGCCTCCTTGCGTTCTT
Source organism: Hyphomicrobiales bacterium (assembly GCA_015487515.1). GTDB lineage: Bacteria > Pseudomonadota > Alphaproteobacteria > Rhizobiales > Devosiaceae > DROE01. The sequence continues at coordinate 2,583 of WFPQ01000116.1, forward strand.
CAAGAACCTTTTCTGCCCTTTCGAGCACTTCCAGGGCCATTACTTCCGATTGCTTGAGGGCGCCGCGAAAGTCCCGGTAGGCCTCTAGAATTGTCCGCTCCCTTTCAACCTGGTCCTTGGTATCCCTTGATACTTCCAGGTAGGTGTCGCGAATCTTGTTGAAGCGGGTGGCGATGTCCCCCCTGGTGATTTTCATCCATATGTTCGAGGTTCTTTCCAGCAGGTCGATCTTGCCGTCTTCGAGCTGGTCGACCATTCCCCTGGCATCATCGCGAATGGAATCGAACCCCTTGGTAATATCCTCGTAGCGGGACCCTATGTTCATCGCCGCCACCTGTTCGCGCACCACATCGTTGAAGATTGAGGCCTGGTTCAGGGTCCTGCCTATCAGCAGCACCCTTGTTTCATCCAGTTCCGTTATCTGCTGCAAAAGTCCGGTGATCGGGGCTTCTTCGGTATTTTCGGGCCAAAGTCCCAGTTCCCTTATGGAGTTCATTGCCTTGTCCAGATATTGAAGGGGTTTGCTTGCCACGTCGTTGGCCATTTATGAACTCCTGTATTTGTCGCTCGTCAGGTTTGATTAATGTGCTGGTATCATTGTCGTAATCGTAGCCGAACGCCGGTAACAATTGCAAGCGCGCTTGTGTATCACCATCTTGGTCCTGGGCCCGGTTTCGGACTGTGGTTCATATTGGTATGAAATTATCGCATGAAAAGGGCAGGGCCATGGAATTTGGCGGAACCTATTTGATTCTGGCCACCCGGCACCGGGTCTGGGAGGCCCTTAATGACACGGTTGTTCTAGGGGCGGCCATCCCGGGCTGCGTTGCCATTGACTGGATATCTCCCTCAAGCCTTGATCTAAGGGTCCGGGTCAATCTGGGGCCCCTCAGGCCGGAATTTGCCGGCGGGCTTGAGCTCTTGGACGTGCAGGAGGCAAAAAGCTATACCCTTTGCGGCCATGCAAGGGGCCGCTTGCTGGGCCTGGCCCGGGCCCGGGCCGACGTGCGATTGCTTGAACATGTTGTCAGCGCCCGGGATCTTGAGCGCCCCTACCTGTCATTGACTCCCCGGGATTCTGATCCCGGATCTTCTGACAGTTCCGTCCATCTTTCCCTTCAGAACGGCACCATCCTTCAATTCAGTGCCCATGGCAATGCTTCTGAAAAAATCATGTCCCTTGGCCGCGGGCTGATCGGCAGGAGTGCCCAAAGGATCATTGACGGCTTCATGGCAAGGTTTTCCTCGGCCATGGGCGCGCCGGTGGCTGCCATGCCCCCCCCGGACATGGCAAAAAAACCGGGTGACGGATCCGGGTAAGGGGCGGGGGTGCCGGGCGGTTCTGAATGCATTTGCGGGCATTGTTTTCAGGTTTTGCCCTTCCTGCGGCAATCACCTTTGATTGAACAAACTTTTGTTGACCCCTGCTCCCCGTTTGGGCATTTAGGGGAAAACAGCATCACGGGGATGGTTCCATGGTTTTCCTGAAAAGACTTCACGCATTTTTCATTGCTGCCCTGCTGGCTGCCGCCCTGGTTTCGTCACAGGCTGCCGGAGCAGGCAATGGCGGCCGGCCAGATCCTGAAAACTGGGAGCAGCTTTTGCTCCAGGCTAAGGGGCAGGAGGTATTCTGGTACGCCTGGGGCGGTTCCGAGAACATCAATTCCTACATTGCATGGGTCGGGGAGCAGGTCAGGGAGCGTTACGGCATCACCCTTACCCAGGTAAAGGTTTCCGAGACCGCCAACGTGGTTGCCCGGGTGCTGGCGGAAAAGTCGGCCGGGCGCAACGAGAACGGGGCGGTGGACCTGGTATGGATAAACGGGGAGAATTTTGCCGCCATGAAGCGCCAGGGCCTGTTGCTTGATTATCCCTGGGCCACGTCTCTTCCCAACTATCAATTGACCGATTTCGAGAACAAGGCCGTTCTTACCATGGATTTCACCGAGCCTGTTGACGGGCTTGAAAGCCCCTGGGGCACGGCCCAGTTGACCTTTTATTACGATAGCGCCAATCCGGCCTTTGCCGGGGGTTCTCCCCCATCCTCCCTTGAGGAACTGGCCGCCTGGATCAAGAAAAATCCGGGCCGTTTCACCTATGCCGCTCCTCCGAATTTCATCGGTACGACCTTTTTGAAACAGGTTCTTTACGGCCTTGTCGATGACATTTCGGTGCTTCGTCAGCCTGCCGACCGGCAGACCTTTGACAGGGTTACCGCCCCCTTGTGGGAATGGCTGGACAGGGTTCATCCCGATCTGTGGCGTTCCGGGCGGGTCTTTGCGGCCGATACCACCAATCTCAAGACCCTGCTGTCAGACAACGAAATCGACATCGCCATGACCTTCAACCCCGGTGAGGCCTCCTCGGCCATAAATGAGGGCCTGCTGCCCGAAACCACCCGTTCCTTCGTCATGGATTACGGTTCCATTGGCAATGCCCATTTTGTTGCCATTCCCTTTAATGCCGGGTCCAAGGCCGGCGCCATGGTCGTTGCCAATTTCCTGTTGTCGCCTCTGGCCCAGGCCCGCAAGAACGACGAGACCATCTGGGGCGATCCCACCGTTCTTGCCTATGACAAGCTGAACGCCGGACAGCGGGCTTTGTTTGATAGTCTGCAGAGCGGTGCTGCAACCCTTGGGGCCAGCCAGCTGGGGGCAACCCTTAGTGAGCCGGATGCCTTTTGGAGCGATGCGCTGGATGCCGAGTGGACCAGGCGCTATGGTGCGGGCAACTAGGCTCCGCTCCGGGTCTGATCTCCGGGGCCGGGGCGTTGCCTGAACGGGATTTGATCATGCCCAATCTGCATATTCTATGGCCGCGCTCAAAGCTCGATCTGGTTCGCCTGCTGGTATTGATGCTGCTGCTGATTCCGATCGTGGCCGCTTCCTTCACGCTGATTGGCAACGCCTTTGACTGGGGCGGCTCCCCGGAATTTTCTTCCCCCGGGGGATTCTTTGCTGGTTCCCCTGGCGGTAATGCCTTTGGGGCGGTATTTGCCGAGCCCGGATTCTGGAAATCCGTTGCCCTTTCATACTGGATAGGTCTTGTTACCCCGTTCATTGCCCTTGTTATCGTGATATTGTTTGTTGCTTCCTTTTCCAGCGCCCCTGTCTTTGGCTGGGTCTGGGCATTGATGAAGCCGATTCTCGCAGTGCCCCATGCCGCCGCTGCCTTCGGTTTGTTGTTCCTGATTGCCCCTTCCGGCTTCATCATGCGCCTGCTTTCCCCGGAAATATCCGGTTTTACCCGCCCCCCCGACTGGCTGACGGTCAATGATCCGGCCGGCATTGCCTTTGGGCTTGCCCTGGTCATAAAGGAAATTCCGTTCCTGTTTTTTGTCACCATGGCCGCATTGCCCCAGGTCGATCTGCGCCGTGCCCAGATTGTTGCGGGCTTTGGCCATGGCCGCATCTGGGGCTGGCTTATTTCGGTTTTTCCTGCCGTTTATCTTCAGATCAGGCTTCCTGTTTTTGCGGTCATTGCCTTTGCATCGTCCAATGTTGATGTCGCCCTCGTTCTGGGCCCGGTGGCCCCGCCGCCCCTTTCGGTTCAGATCCTGCGCTGGATGAACGATCCCGATCTGGTCAAGGGCACCATTGCCGCTGCTGCTGCCATCATCCAGATCGGTGTCACGCTCCTGGCGCTTATGACCTGGTGGATTGGTGAATATGCCGTCTTGCATCTGGCGCGTCTGGCCGCCATTCATGGCTGGCGATTCGGGCGTGACCGGTTTTTGCAGATATCGGTCGGCCTGGTCACGGCCATTGCCGTTGGCCTTGTGGTTTTTGGCCTGGCCCTGCTGGCGCTGTGGTCCCTTGCCGGGGTCTGGCGCTTTCCCGATGCGCTTCCCCGGATATGGACCCTGAGTGGCTGGATCTCGCAATTTTCCAACCTGGCCGAGACCGGCCTGCGGGCTGCAGTCATTGCCGTAATCTCTTCTCTTTTGTCTCTTGTTCTGGTTCTTGCCAGCCTTGAAAACGAATATCGCAGTGATATCCGCCCGACCCGTCTTGCCTGGTGGACCATTTTCATTCCGCTCCTGGTTCCCCAGATTGCCTTCATGGGTGGTCTTTCCGTCCTGTTTCTAAGGCTCGGCATTGACGGAACCCTGTGGTCGGTCATCATTGTTCACATGATCTTTGTCTTTCCCTATGTCTACCTGACCCTTGCCGACCCCTGGAATGCCTTTGATGTTCGCTACCTGCATGTGGCCAGGACTCTTGGCAAGGGCGATGACAGGAATTTCTGGTCCATACGCCTGCCCATGCTGCTGGCTCCGGTTCTTGCCGCCTTTGCCCTTGGGGTTGCGGTTTCGATCAGCCAGTATCTGCCCACTCTTTTGATCGGGGCCGGCCGCCAGCCTACCATAACCACCGAGGCGATTGCCCTTGCCAGCGGCGGAAACCGGCGCCTGATCGGCACCTATGCGCTGATCCAGACCCTGCTGCCGTTCGTTTTCTTTGCCCTGGCATCACTGGTTCCCAGAATCACCTGGGCCAACCGCAGGGATCTGCAGGCAACAGGAACAGGTAATTAGGAATCGGGCCATGGCCGTTGAAGATAACGAAGGACAAAAATCCGCAGGCAGCAGTGAAATAACCGGCTCTTGTGGTGTGGCCGGCACTGGCAATGGCACTGGCAATGGCAATGACACTGGCCCCGGTGCCATCGGCGATGTTTCGGTTTCGCAAGGTGGGCTGGTCCTGCAGGACATAGCCATTTTTCGCCGCTCCGAGCTTTTGCTAAAAATCGATGCATGCATAAGGCCCGGCGAGGTCCTGACGCTCATGGGTCCGTCCGGCTCTGGAAAATCCACCCTTATCAGCGCCATTGCCGGTTTTCTTCCCGCTGCCTTTTCCTGCACCGGCAGCATTTTTCTGAACGGAATGAATATTGCCGACCTGCCGCCTCAGCAGCGCAGGATAGGAGTTCTTTTCCAGGACACCCTGCTGTTTCCCCATTTTTCGGTCCTGGAGAATATCCTGTTTGCCATTCCCCCCGGTAGCAGCAGGTCCGACAGGTGCGAGCGGGCCCTTGCCCTTCTTGGTGACATGTCCCTGGCCGAATTTGCCGATCGTGATACGGCCACCCTTTCCGGGGGGCAGAAGTCCCGGGTTGCCCTGGCCCGGGTCATAGCGTCAAGGCCAAGGGCGCTTTTGCTCGATGAGCCGTTTTCAAAACTGGATGCCCATCTGCGTGATTCGGTTCGCCAACTGGTTTTTGACGAGGTTCGCCGCACCCGGGTTCCAACTCTTCTGGTAACCCATGACCCGGAGGATGCCGAGTCTGCAGGTGGCCTTATCCTTACGCTTTAGACCGGCCTCGCCCTGTTTTTCGCCTGCTCCCGGTTTGCTGCAACTGCGGTAAATTGCCATCGTTCGAAAAAAAATGCTTTTTTACTTGCCCCGGGGCCTGTTGCACGCTTGAATTGACATTTATCGTTCGAAGGGGC
>WFPQ01000117.1 GCA_015487515.1 Hyphomicrobiales bacterium
ACCTTGCGACACTATACCCTGATGCAAGGGCATGCTCGGCAAACCCGGACAGGACAAGGATCCAGCAGGTTCTGCAAACTGACACAGGCCCCACCGTCAGAATGCTTGACCTTGAAAGCAGGTATTTGATTCTGGCCACCGGCATGCTGGAAAAGCTGCCAATATTTTGCGGAAACCGGCTGCCGGGGGTGACAGGAGCAAAATCGGCTTTTGAAATGGCTTCGAAATACGGGGTCTGGATGGGCAAGGAAACCGCGTTTGCCTCGGCATCAAGCGTATCCATGAAGGTGGCCCTGGCAGCCCATGACATGGGGGTGGAAATAAAAAAACTTGCAGATAGCAGATCAAACCCGAAATCCCGGTTTTTCGAATTCGCAAAGGCTTACGGACTTTCCCTGGCAACCGGCTCACAAGTTCTTTTTTGCCAGAAACACAACCACAGGCTGAAGGTGCAATTGGGGCTGAGCCGCGATCCGAAAACCGTAACCGGCGACCCCCTTGCCGTGGATAGCCTGGTGATATGCGGGGGATGGCAGCCCAATCTTGAAACATGGCATATGGCAGGAGGGGAAATTCGCTGGGACGAGGAACTGCAACAAATAAGACCGGCTTGCGAACTGGCAGGCTTAAGGCTGGCCGGGGCATGTACTGGCGCAAGAAGCATGAGCGAATGTGCCGCAAGTGGGGAAGAGGCGGTATATGCCCTAAGTGGCAGGTCCGCTCATAAATCCAGCTATTTCAGCATCAATCCCGAACATGAAAGCGATGATGGAAAATTACCCGTAGCCCCCGACATCAAAGACATGCCGGCGAGATATCTAGGCAATACAAGCCATCTGAAACCAGCAAAAAAAGACAAAAGCAAGAGGGGTTGGAAAAAAATCATCCCAGGAGTGGAACAGGAAAATACGAAAGAGGCAGCCAGCGCCTCCCCCTGTACCCTAGGGGAACTGGCAGCAAGAATAATCCTGGGAGAAATCCCCCAATGGCATGCAGGGGATTTTGCCCGCGAATGGTGCATGGCTCCGGTCACACTGAACAAATCATCATCCAGATCATATAAAAAGCCAAAGCAGGAAGGCTTCCCGATTGCACCATACCTCATGGCAAGATTTGGAAAGGATGCAGCTATTGTGGAACTGGATGAAAGAGAGACGGCAAATATGGAAGTCGGATGCCTGATATATCCTGATCAGGAAACTATTGGCAAAAACAGGGAAATCGGAGCCATAATCGAATTGAATTTTGGGCCGGAAGGAAAAACCCTTGCCTGCCTGAACAGGAAAAAGACCGATGGTCTGTCAAGCGCAGTCATAAGGAACGGCACTTTTTCCATAGTGGTTTCCCTGGACAGCCAAGCAAAAAACCATGGGCAAACATGGAAACAGGGGCAAACATGGGCCCATGGGAAATATGACAGAACGAAAAAAATTCCTAACCGGCAGCGCGGCGGGTAGCTCCGTCTCTGGCGCGAATTATTATCCCGGCATACTCAGGATTAAACCTTACCTTGGCCATCTTGATGCTGGTATCAAGGCGCTTGGCTGCGGCTTCGTCTTCGGGAAAGTTCTTGAATGCCTCAAGGTTACGATCAATAAGAACTTCCAGCACCTTGCCCACGTCGGACCAAAGCCTGGTAACAAGGGAATTAAGGGCCAGGGCATCAAGAGCCTCACGAACGGAAGCCAGCAGATAAAGCCCGTTCAGGGCGTCAAGCAACAGTCCTGCATCAATGACATCCGGTCCGGTTCTGGGCTTGCGCAAGGCCTGGCGTATATCAGAATCAACCCTGCCCAGCCTGGGTTCAATCAGTTCTGACATTCTCCTGACAATGGCAGCAACCATTTGTGCCCACCGGCAGCCCTTGTCGTTTTCGGTAATATTTGAAATCGCCCTTATCAGGCGGTGATACCTGTCGAGCGACCTGCATATAAGGTCGATATCCGCAAACCGGTTGTCCTTTTCCATGAAGGGAGCCATCTGGTTTTGCGCATGGGCAAACATCGCATCGACGATGGGAGAAAAACCTGCCTTGGAAACCGCCTTTTGTGTCTGGCCTTCCGAAAGCATCATGACAGCACACATCAAGCGTACCGGATTAGCGATCTGCCCGATAGCGGCCTGCATCATAAGGACCGAGACCATGGGGTCATCAAGCGGGAAGGTCTGCAGGGCCATCTTCATCGAATTTTCGTCATTTATGCCATTTATCGCCCTTCCGTAGGCAACCGCCTTTTCCAGAAGCTGATAATTGCGGAATGCCGATTCAATGATACGAAGCCTGCTGAATACCTCTTCTCCGCCAATCTGGATTTGCAGCCTTCTTGCTGCTTCGGCGGATTTTTCCGCGAGTTCCTGTTCCTTTGAAATCATTTCGGCAATTTGAAGGGACAGCCTTGAGAAAGACTGGTCCTGATTGCCTTTGGAAATTATTGCAAGAGAGCGTTCGATGAGATTCCTGTCAATGTCACGGGACAGCCAGGACATGACCGCAAGCACGTGCTGGCGCTCTATTGCTCCATCTGAAACAAACAAAACCGGGGAATGAACCAATACCGGCCCCAGCAGCGCCTGAATAACTGCCTCGGCCCCTTCAGCACCACCAGCAATCTCCGGATTGCCCGAGGCCATTCCGGCAGATGTCATTTTATTCGAAACAGGCATGCATTTGAACCAAAATCGCGCATAATCCGAAAAGTACCAGTTTGGCTTCAGTTGCCAAACTGGCTGTAATCTAGTGCAATCAGGTAAATAAATGCTTTTGAACGCAAAGGGGAAGCATGCCATGACGGCATGAGCATGACCTCAATCTTTTTTCCCCCATGCCCTTAGGAAGAGCTTTCGACAAACCACCTGCCATCGGCCTCCCGGCAGGAAGTACCCTTCTTGACATTGGCAAGATCATCTATCGTAACCGTATTCGTAAACTCCCGGCAATTCAGGTCCTGTCTCTTATACACATCTCCGA
>WFPQ01000118.1 GCA_015487515.1 Hyphomicrobiales bacterium
CCCCAAAGGCTGCCTCCGGAAGCCGCCCCTCCCCGATAACCCGATTGAGCGGAGCCGCCAGGATTCGCCCCGGCAAACGCCAGGACCAGGAGGCCCAGGGTTCGCTTTTGCAGGAACCGGGCTTTTGCCTTCCCGAACTTTCCCTGCTTTCTCCCCCCTCTGCCAATCCCGTAAGTGACGAACATCACCCCGACGAACTGGAGATGAAGGCCCGGCAATTAAAGGGGGTCCTTGAAGATTTTGGCATCAAGGGCGATATCATAAACGTGCGCCCCGGCCCCGTTGTCACCCTTTATGAACTGGAACCGGCCCCGGGCATAAAATCCTCCCGGGTGATTTCCCTTGCCGACGACATAGCCCGTTCCATGAGTGCCATTTCGGCCCGTGTCGCGGTTGTGCCCGGCCGCAATGTCATAGGCATCGAACTTCCAAACAGGCTGCGTGAAACGGTTTTTCTGCGCGAGATGCTGGCCTCCAGTGATTTTGAAAGGATAAAGGGCAAGCTTCCCATTTGTCTTGGCAAGACCATAGGCGGAGAACCCATAATTGCCGACCTGGCCCGCATGCCCCACCTGCTGATAGCCGGTACCACCGGCTCGGGAAAATCCGTTGCCGTCAACACCATGATCCTTTCCCTGCTCTATCGCATGACCCCTCAGCAGTGCCGCATGATCATGATCGACCCCAAGATGCTCGAACTCTCCATCTATGACGGCATTCCCCACCTGCTTTCTCCCGTGGTCACCGACCCGGGCAAGGCGGTGGTCGCCCTCAAATGGGCCGTTCGGGAAATGGAAGACCGCTACCGCAAGATGTCCAAGATAGGGGTCCGCAACATCGAGGGATTCAATTCCCGGGTCAATGCCGCCCGCAAGAAGGGCGAGAACATAACCCGCACCGTGCAGACCGGATTTGACCGCGAAACCGGCGAGGCCATCTATGAAAGCGAAAGCTTTGATCTTGACCCCCTGCCCTATATCGTGATCGTGGTCGACGAAATGGCCGACCTCATGATGGTGGCCGGAAAGGATATCGAAGGGGCCATTCAGCGCCTGGCCCAGATGGCCCGCGCTGCCGGCATCCACCTGATAATGGCAACACAGCGCCCCTCCGTGGACGTGATAACCGGCACCATCAAGGCCAATTTCCCCACCCGTATCTCCTTCCAGGTCACGTCAAAGATCGACAGCCGCACCATTCTGGGAGAGCAGGGAGCCGAACAGTTGCTTGGCATGGGAGACATGCTCTACATGGCCGGAGGCGGAAGGGTGCGCCGCCTGCACGGTCCCTTTGTAGCCGACAGCGAAGTAGAAGACGTTGTGGCCCATCTCAAGGAACAGGGCGCCCCCGACTACCTGGAAACCGTCACCGAAGAGATCGAGGAAGCAGCCGGAGACAGCCCCTTGGGCAATTCCGGTGACGAACTTTATGACAAGGCCGTCAATATCGTTCTAAACGACAGGAAGGCCTCGACCAGCTACATCCAGCGCCGCCTGTCCATAGGCTACAACCGGGCCGCAACCCTGATCGAACGCATGGAGAACGAAGGAGTCGTATCCCCGGCAAACCATGCGGGGAAGCGCGAAATACTGGTGGGAGACGGGGTTGACTGACATCACAAACCTAAAACCGTAAAGCACTGCATGCATACGACCCGGGATCAGAACAGGCAGGAATTTATGCAAGCCGGCCCCTGCTGCAGTCCGGGTTTTGTCAGAGCTGCAATTACACCAATGGCCAGATCACTGATCTGGGCACGGACAGAAGGATTCACGTGAAACCCGGGTTAGCCAGTCCCCTCCCGCCAGTCCCCTCCCACCAAGCCATCCGTTCACCCGAAACAGGCCGGCCTGCCCCATTACCGTCCCGATTATATGAAATGACTGACCGGTGTTTCAATCCAGCCTGGCCAATATCCGGCAAGCTTCAACCTGGTCAGCCACCTCTGGAGCAGCCCTTCAAACACACGGCACTGGTTTTGATTCCATAAAGGCCCAAAAGGTTTTACACTGGACGAAATGATTCTTTTGATAACCAGGCCCTGGTCCGAAGCCGGAGAACAAACATGATCAGACAGCTGTTCTTTTCCCTGGTTTTTCTTCTTGGTCTGCTGCCCCAGTCAATGGCACTGGAAAACACCCTGACCCCCGAAGAAGAAGAACTGATCCGACAGATCGGGATTTACAATTCTTCCATAGATTCGATGATCGGCAGGTTCTTGCAGATAGATTCGAACGGCGGCAGGGTGGAGGGAACCTTTTTCCTGGACCGCCCCAACAAGATCCGCTTCCGTTACGCTCCCCCGTCCAGGGAAGAAATAATTTCCGTCGGCCGGGGCTTTTATGTTCTTAACCGGGAAGAAGAAACCAAATATGTCTATCCCCAGGACAAGGTTCCCCTGCGCCAGTTTCTGACCGACGAAATAGATTTTTTGAACGCAAACATTTCAGACGTGGTAATGACCGATACCTTCATCTCCATAACCATCTTTGATGAAAGTCCGATCGGCACCGTCGAGGTGGCAATGATTTTTGAAATCAATTCAAAGGAGCTCTGGCAATGGACCCTTACCGAGCCCAATGGCAATAAATTGACCTTTTCCATTTACGATGTGGAAAAGAACGTGGAGATACCCCGCTCCTTTTTCTACATAAATCCCAACTACCGCGCCGTTTCCCAATAACCGCCACCAGACCACGCCAGGACCATACCCCCATGCCATTGACGATTGCCACCTGGAACATCAATTCCATTCGCCTGCGCGCCCCCATGGTCATCGATTTTCTGAACCGTTTCAAGCCGGATGTGCTTTGCCTGCAGGAGATCAAATGCACCAGCGAACAGTTTCCGTCCGAAACATTTACGAGTGCCGGTTACGTACACCAGGCCGTTCACGGACAAAAATCCTATCATGGGGTTGCAACCATCTCACGCCTGCCACTGACGGAAATCAACAGCCGGCAGTTTTGCAACAAGCAGGACGCCCGCCACATTTCGACCCGGGTGCAGTTTGATGGCAACCCCCTTGAGATCCACAATTTTTATGTGCCGGCCGGAGGTGACGTTCCCGACCCCGATGTCAATGACAAGTTCAGACACAAGCTCGATTTTCTGGACGAAATGCACCAATGGTTTGCCGCTGAAAATTCCAGAAACTCCCGGGTTATGGTTGGGGACTTCAACATCGCCCCCCATGCCAACGATGTCTGGAGTCACAAACAACTGCTCAAAATAGTTTCCCACACCCCGATAGAAACCGAAAAACTCGACCTCATTCTTGCCGACGGCAACTGGGTCGACCTGATAAGAAAACACATACCCATCGAACAGAAACTTTATTCCTGGTGGTCATATCGTGCCAGGAACTGGGACATATCGGACCGGGGCCGGCGCCTTGATCATATCTGGGCCACTCCGGACATCGCCTCGCGCTCCATCAGGGCGCAGGTTCTGCGCGAAGCCAGGGGCTGGGGCGAAAAACCCTCCGATCATGTTCCCCTGATCATAGAACTGTCCCACTCCTGACCGACTCAGATGACCTCCTTTCCGGCCCCCGTCATGGGGTCGGCCATTTCAACGGTCACGATAACCATACAGGGGACAGGGTACTTGCAGGATTTACCCGCTCAACCGACGCCGGAAATCTTTTTGGCCCCCTTGATGGAAGAAACATATCTCGCCATTTCCTGGCGGACCTTTTGCTGGGCCTTGATTGCAATTTCGGGAAACTGCTCCATGATCTTTGAAAATGCAGAACGGGGAACCATCAGCAACTGCGCATCCCTGTTGCAAACGACACTGGCCCGCCGCGGATGCTCGGTTATCAGGGCCAGTTCGCCGATAACGGTTCCCGGCCTGTTTATTATAACTGCATCCTTGTCCAAAGCACCTTCTTGCACCGATCTCAGTTCACCGGAAATCAGCACATAGGCCCCCGGGGAAACCTGCCCGGCCCTGAACAGGGTTTCACCGGCGTCAAGCTTTATCCATTCACTGGCAAAGGCGAGCATCCGCCTTTGTTCTATGTTGCAAATGCTGAAAAACTCCGCACTGCTAAGAATGTGTGCCGTATCATCAAGTTGCATATCAGAACGGTTCCGGGTTACAGAATCTAGGGAACCAGACGATAACCCCCTTCTTCGGTTATGAGCAAGCGGGCATTTGAAGGGTCCCGCTCTATTTTTTGCCTGAGGCGATATATGTGGGTTTCAAGAGTATGGGTCGTCACCCGGTTGTTGTATCCCCACACTTCTTGCAGGAGTACATCCCTGGATATGGTCTTTGCCCCCTGCCTGTACAGATATTTGAGAATGGAGGTTTCCTTGTCGGTCAGGCGAATCTTGTTTCCCTCGGTTGCCTCAAGGGTTTTGGCGGCCGGATGAAACATGTAGGGGCCCAGGGAGAACACCACGTCCTCACTCTGGTCGTGCTGGCGAAGGGCCGCGCGAATCCTGGCCAGCAGAACCGAAAACCTGAAAGGCTTCGTCACATAATCATTGGCCCCCGATTCAAGACCCAGAATCTCATCCGAATCGCTGTCATGACCGGTAAGCATCAGTATGGGGCTGGCAAAACCCTTGTCCCGCAGGATCTTGACGGTCTCACGTCCGTCCATGTCCGGCAATCCCACATCCAGAATCATCAGGTCCACATGTTTGTCCCCGACCCTTTCCAGGGCCTGGGCAGCGGTTCCCGCTTCGCTTAAAGTGAATTCACGGTAATGGGACAGTTGATCGATCAGCGTCTGGCGCAATTCTTCATCATCATCCACCAAAAACAAATGCCGTTTGTTCATTTTCTAATCCTCGACTGTAAATCCCGGCTCCGGCACCAGGGCCCATGCTGCAAACCTATACTTAGGGGCCCCGCCCCCAAACTGCCATTCACAAGCCTGTTACAGCCATTTTACCAGGCAGCATCATCAACATAACAAGCAACCCCCCCAGGTCACGGATCCATGAACGCACCAGGACTCCAACCCTGATAAACAGGCAGATCAGAATCATGACGACTCCGGCAACCGCCGGCCGGATGTCTGCTCAACGGGAAACCTGCCTGGCTCCGAACAGGGCGGTTCCTATCCTTACATGGGTTGCGCCCATTTCCATGGCTGTTTCAAAATCCCCGCTCATTCCCATGGAAAGGCATTTCACCCCTGCCCTTTCAGCCAGAATTGCAAGCTGGGCAAAATAGGGCCCGGCCGCCTCGCCAAGGGGGGGGATGCACATCAGGCCGACAATATCAAGGCCATGTTCTTCCCGGCACCTTTCAACGAATTTCACCGCCCCGTCAGGATCAATTCCCGCCTTTTGTTCTTCCCGGCCGATATTTACCTGGACAAAACACCTGATATCCCTTTCACGGCTCTTTATTTCCCGCGACAGGGCCAGGGCAAGTTTCTCCCGGTCCAGGCTCTGGATAACGTCAAATATCTTTACGGCATCCCTGACCTTGTTGGTCTGCAGCGGCCCCACCAGGTGCAATTGGACACCGGGATATTTTTCCAGCAGGGCCGGCCATTTTCCAAGGGCCTCCTGCACCCGGTTTTCCCCGAACACCCGGTGCCCCAGATCCAGCAGGGGCTTTATTTTTTCCACCGGCTGGGTTTTTGAAACCGCAACTATGGTCGTGTCCTGTTGCGCCTGATTTCCAGCAGGACCAAAGCGGTCTCGGGATTTTTTTACCCGATCCAGGATCAAATCATAATTTTGCGCTATCGTTTGTTCTGATTGTTGTGCAAAAGACAATGTTGACCTGCCTCCAGATTTCTGTTGATGGTCAGCATATTTAGGTTTCCTTGATTTTTACAAGGTCAAATTTTTCAGGACGAGCCAGTGAACAAGAAATCCACCCCTTCCCAGTCCAATTCCAAAGCAGCCTCCCAAAGATACAACCCGAGGGAAATGGAACCCAAATGGCAAGAAACATGGAAAAGGGAAAAAGTCTTCGAGCTTGATGATGATGACAAGAGAGAGCGCTATTACGTGCTCGAAATGTTTCCCTATCCTTCCGGCCATCTGCATGTGGGCCATGTGCGAAATTACGCCATGGGTGACGTGGTGGCCCGCTATCAGCGGGCCCTGGGAAAGGCGGTACTGCATCCCATGGGCTGGGATGCCTTTGGCCTGCCGGCTGAAAACGCCGCCAGGAAAACCGGTTCTCACCCCAGGAAATGGACCTATGACAATATCGCCGCCATGCGGAGCCAGTTGCAGTCCATGGGCCTTAGCATTGACTGGTCGCGGGAGTTTGCCACCTGTGACCCGCAATATTATGAGCAGCAGCAGCGCCTGTTTCTGAACTTTCTGGAAGCGGGACTGATCACCCGGAAAAAGTCAAAGGTCAACTGGGACCCCGTCGACCTGACTGTTCTTGCCAACGAACAGGTGATCGAGGGACGCGGCTGGCGCTCCGGCGCCCCGGTCGAACAACGCGAACTGGTTCAGTGGTTTTTCAAGATCACCGATTATGCGCAGGAACTCCTGGACGACCTGGACACCCTTGACCAGTGGCCCCAGAAGGTTGTCACCATGCAACGCAACTGGATCGGCAAATCGGAAGGCATGCTGATCCGCTGGGAACTGGGCGGAAAGAATGCACCGGAAAACTTCACCGAACTTGAAACCTACACCACCCGCCCCGACACCATTTTCGGCGCCTCCTTCATGGCAGTCGCCCCCGATCACCCGCTTGCCACGGCCGCATCAACAAACAATGAGGACCTGCAGGAATTCATCAGGCAATGCCAGTCAAGAGGCACCAGCATCGCCGCCCTTGAAACCATGGAAAAGCTGGGCTTTGACACCGGGATTCACGTGAAACACCCCTTCATCAAGGACAAGACCCTGCCCGTCTACGTGGCAAACTTCGTGCTCATGGATTATGGAACCGGCGCAATTTTCGGCTGCCCTTCCGGCGACCAGCGCGATCTGGACTTCGCCCGCTCCCAAAACCTGGATGTGATTCCCGTAGTCATGCCGCCCGACGCCGATGCAGAAAATTTCACCATATCCGACGAGGCCTATTCTGACGAAGGCATCATGATCAATTCGGACTTTCTTGATGGCATGACATCAACAAGGGCTTTTGATGAAATCGCCTCCCGACTGGAAGATATGGAACTGAACGGCAGACCCCGGGGAGAGAGGCAGACCAATTACCGCCTGCGGGACTGGGGCATCTCCCGCCAGCGTTTCTGGGGCTGCCCGATCCCCATAATCCATTGCGACAATTGCGGACAGGTACCCGTGCCCGACAGCGATCTTCCCGTTCTTCTGCCCGACCGTATTGACCTGAACAAGCCGGGCAACGCCCTTGATCACCACCCGGAATGGAAAGTGGTGGATTGCCCCAGCTGTGCCGGCGAAGCACGCCGGGAAACCGATACCATGGACACCTTCGTGGATTCCTCCTGGTATTTCGCCCGCTTTACCAGCCCCAGTGCCCCCACCCCGGTTGTTTCGAAAACGGCCGATGAATGGCTGCCCGTCGATCAGTATATAGGTGGCGTGGAACATGCCATCCTGCATCTCTTATATTCACGCTTTTTCACCCGCGCTCTCCAGAAAACCGGTTTTCTTTCCATCAAGGAACCCTTCAGGGGACTGTTCACCCAGGGAATGGTCACCCACGAAACCTACAAGGACAAAGATGGAAACTGGGTCAGTCCCAATGACGTCCATATAAAAACCGTCGATGGAAAACGCCAGGCCCGGCTGATGGACAGCGATGAGCCGGTTACAATCGGACCGGTTGAAAAAATGTCGAAATCCAAGCTCAACGGCATTGACCCCCAGGACAGCCTCAAGAGCCATGGAGCCGATGCCACCAGGTGGTTCGTTCTTTCCGATTCTCCCCCGGAAAGGGATGTGGAATGGAGCGAATCCGGTATCGAAAGCGCCTCCCGTTTCGTGCAGCGACTCTTCAGGCTGGTCTGTGAAGGAGTGGAAATCTGTCAGCAGCCCCCCGTTTCCGCATCCAGCGCCGATGATGAAGCCCGCAATTTCCTTGCCCTGGTTCACTCAACCACCATGACCGTTGACCAGGAACTGGCACAAATCCGCTTCAACCGGGCAATTGCCCATATTCACGAGCTGGCCAACGCAATGGCAAAGTACCTTTCCCTTGCAAGGGAAAAACCAAGCGGAGACCGGATTGCAGCCCTCAGATGCGGACTGGAGCACCTGGTCGTGATGTTTGCCCCCTTCATGCCCCACCTGGCCGAAACCTGCTGGCAGAAGCTGGGCAAGACCGGCCTCGTCTGCAATGCACCCTGGCCTGAAGTGAATCATTCGCTTTTGGTCAGGAAAAATGTAACAATACCGGTTCAGGTCAATGGAAAGCGAAGGGGTGAAATAAATGTCCCCATGGATTCCCCCGATTCCATTGTCGAAGAAAAAGCCTTAAACCTTGATGCGGTTATGCGTATACTGGACGGCAGGGAACCGAAAAAGATCATCGTGGTCACCAACAGGATAATAAATGTTGTCATTTAGCCAAATGCCTTTTTACGACTCGCTGGAGCGTTTTCTGAAAATTTCGGTGTGGGTGACCCTGTCCCTTATCCTGTCGGCCTGTACCATTGCCCCGGTTTATTCTACCCCCGAGCAACAGGACACCAGGTTCGAACTGCAATTTGCCTCCCCCGCCTCCAGGCTGGAACAGATCGTATATTCGGAACTGGCCGCCGCCTTTCCCGGCTCCTCGCCTGTTAAAAATTACCTGGTTGAAATAGGCGTGGCATCTTCAGACGTCAGCCCCGCAATCAACAATGTTGCCCTGACAGGAACAATCACCCTCACTGACCTGCAAAGTGGCAAGATAATTTACTCCGGCACCAGAACCGCATCGGCAAGTCTTGAAAGCTCCCCCCAGAACCTGGCCAGTCAACAAGCCGCGAACGAAGCCAGCGAAAGGGCCGCCCGCGACCTGGCCCAGTCCATAAGGCTCAGCCTGATTGGCATACTATCTGCACAATCCCGGTAATGACTGCAATAAAAGCCTATCAGGTTGAACAATTCGTTCAAAAAAATATAATGAAATCAGGTGCTTACCTGATATACGGCAATGATGCCGGCCTGGTTCACGAACGCAGCCTGCAATTGACCGGAACCATCGACATGATGGGAAAAAGAATCAGGAACAACGATTCTGAAATAGTGGTTCTTGACATGGCAGAACTGGAAGCAGACCCCTCAAGGCTTGCCGTGGAGGCTCTGACCACTTCCATGTTCGGATCGTCCCCGGCCATCAGGGTTCGTGGTGGAAACAGCAACCTGGTTCCCGCCCTCAAGGAACTGCTTGAAAAAGAACAGGATGCCACCATAGTCATAGAAGCCTCAAATCTTGCAAAGCGCGACAGGTTACGGGCCTTGCTGGAAGAAAGCAAAAATGGCTGGGCCCTGCCTTGTTTTCTCGATGACAGGCAGTCCCTTGAACAATTGATAAAAAAATCCTTTGCACAAAATAATATTTCCATAAGTCCGGATGCAGTTTCCTGCCTGTGCTCCATATTGGGCAACGACCGGGACATCACCCGCAGGGAACTGGAGAAGCTTCATGATTTTGCCTTGCAAAGCAAGAGGATAGAACTGGCAGACGTGCAGGAACTCTGCGGCGACAATTCCATGATTACCATCGACAAGATTCTGGATGCGGCCGGTACCGGCAACGTGCAGGATCTGGAAAGCGCCCTGGACAGCGCCTTTGCAGCCGGTATTGATGCCCAGGCGATCCTGGTGGCCGGATCGCGCCACTTCATGTTCCTCAGATCCATAAGAACAAAGATGGATAATGGAACAAGCGCAACCCAGGCCCTTTCCAGGACCTATCCGAAGCCGCATTTCTCGCGCAATCACGCCATTGAAACCCAGCTGCGCACCTGGACCCAGCCGGCCCTGGCCAGTTCCATAAAGAGACTGCTCGATGCCACCCTTTCATCGAGAAAAAACAGCGCCCTGGCCCAGACCATAGCCCGCCGGGCCTTTTTGGGGATTTGCGTTGCCGCCGCCCGTCGCTGATCCGCCAGCCCCACAAGCATAAGGATAAACCCGCTGCCTGAAACCAGACAAAACCGGATCGTCCCTTGCCGGCAAATCCGGCAAGCCTTGCCAGACAACTCTGCAGCCGAGACAACTCTGCAGCCGGCCTGCTGAACAGCAGCACCCCCAAACAATCAGCCAAAGACTGCTTATACGGGCTTATTTGCAAAAGTTCGCTTGGACCACTTCACTTGGACCACTTCGCTTGGACCACTTCGCTTGGCCACTTCACTTGAACGGATTCACGCCGACCGGCCAGAACAGGCCCGGCTTTGACGACACAAGGAAATCAACCTCAACCAGAACGCAACTTGTGGCAAACCGCATCCAGCTGTTCCAGATTCTTGTAACTGATTTCCAGTTTTCCGCTTCCATTCCTGTCCCTGACGCTGACCTTGAGACCCAGGTGATCGGAAAGTTCTTTTTCAAGGGCCAGGGTATCACTGTTCTTCCTGGCCATGGAATCGGGCTTGTTGTTCTTCTGCTCCATGCGTTTTTGATTCAGTGCTTCGGCCTGACGCACCGAAAGCCCCTGCTTCAATATCTGCTGGGCCAGATATGAAGGATCTTTTGCGGTGATCAGCGTTCTGGCGTGACCTGCGGTAAGGTCGCCATTTGCCAGCATTTCCCTTACATCCTCCGGCAGCTTCAACAGGCGCAGGGTATTTGCCACGTGCGACCGGCTCTTGCCTATCACCTGCGCAAGATCGCTCTGGGTATAGGAATATTCATCCATGAGCTTTCCATATCCCATTGCTTCCTCAATGGAATTCAGGTCCGCCCTTTGCACGTTCTCGATTATGGCCAGTTCCAGGGCTTCCTTGTCGCCCACTTCACGAATTATTACCGGCACCTCGTGCAAGCCCGCCGCCTGGGCAGCACGCCAGCGTCTTTCCCCGGCTATCAACTCATAAGTATCGGGATCATCACCACTCGGCCTTACCAGGAGTGGCTGCATGACCCCTTTTTCCCGTATGGAATTGGCCAGCTCTTCCAGAAGCCTGGGGTCAAAATCACTTCTGGGATTGCGCCGGTTTGCTATGATGAAATCCACCGGCAACCTCTTGCCATCACTGCCACCAGAGACCCGGGCCCCGTCAATTGGCGCCACATCTCCGATCAGGGCCGCAAGTCCGCGTCCAAGTCTGCTGGGTTTTTCGGCTCCGCCTGTCTTTTGATTCACTTTTTACCTCATGCCGCGCTCAGCTGGCGTTCTCGTTTGATTATTTCGGTAGCCAGGCGCAAATAGGCCTGGCTTCCGGCACATTGCAGGTCATACAAAAGGGCCGGCTTTCCATAGGAAGGGGCTTCCGACAACCGCACATTACGGGGAATTACCGTGCGATATACGAGATCTCCCATTTCCTGGCGAACATCCATCAGAACCTGTTCGGACAATTTGTTGCGCCTGTCATACATGGTCATTATTATACCCTGCATGTGCAAGCGGGAGTTCAATGTATTTCTTATCTGCTCTATGGTCTGCAAAAGCTGGCTCAGCCCTTCAAGGGCAAAGAATTCACACTGTAACGGAACAAGCACCGCATCGGCCGCAGCCAGGGCATTGATGGTCAAAAGGTTCAGGGATGGCGGACAATCTATGAGCACATAGGTTATCGGCTGCCCGTCAATTCTGGCATCATCCAGGTCATCAAGGGCCGAACGCAGGCGAAATGCCCTGTCCGCCTTGTCGGCAATGCTCAACTCAACCCCCAGCAGGTCCATGGTCGAGGCAACAAGGGCAACTCCGGGAACCGAACTGGGAATTATGGCATCCACCACCCTTGCCTCCCCAAGCAGGATGTCATAGGCGGAAACAGAACGCGAATCATGGGAAATCCCCATGCCGGTGGAGGCGTTACCCTGGGGATCCACATCAACTATGAGTACCCGCTCGCCAATTGCTGCCAGAGCAGTCGCCAGATTTATCGCGGTCGTTGTCTTGCCGACACCGCCCTTTTGATTGGCCAAAGTAAGAATCCGCATTCCCAACCCAGCTTCCCATGCTTTCAGGCCACCAGCCCCGGCATAAAACCCGAAAAAGACCCGAAAAGGTTAAACAAAACATGCCGGATGGGCCCCGGACCTGACATCAGCTGCAACGACGCTCAAGATGCCTGATTTGCAGGACAACTCCCGACATATCCACTTCACTGGATCTTTTTACCACATCAAAGCTCCAGTTTGCACGGCTTTCGGCAAGTTCTGCACCGAAATCACGACCCTTGTGAAAAATGGCAACGGTTTTTTTGCTCCACAGGGGCGCAACCATCCCCAGCAACCTGTCAAGGGGAGCAGTGGCCCTTGAAGTTATCACGTCAAAGTCACCCAGCCCGGACGGGTCAAGCTGTTCGATTCTTACCCCGTACACCCGCAAATTCAACTGCAACTGCCTGGAAACCTCCCTCAGAAAGGCTGCTTTTCGCTTGTTGGCTTCCACCAGGGTAAATTTCAACGAATGGTTGCGACTGGCTATCGCCATGGGAATGGCAGGAAACCCCCCTCCACTGCCAATGTCTATGATGTTGCTGCTGCCGCAGGGCAGATAACTCAAAATCTGCAGGCTGTCCTCGAAATGGCGCTTCCAGATATCGCCCACTGTTTCACGTGAAACAAGATTTTGCACCTTCTGCCACTTTATCAACAGTTTTCTGTAATCTTCCAGGTCCCTGCATACGGCCTCGGACTCCAGGCATGTCCTGACATCGGGAAATTTCATCAATTCCCCGGTCATCCGGCCCTGCGTCTCCCTGACGAACTGTTCTGCAGCTTTTCCTTCATTCCGTCCCGTTTTATCCTGGCCATGATGAGAATTATCGCAGCCGGGGTAATTCCCTCGATTCCCTGGGCCTGTGCAATAGTATCAGGACGTAATTTCCCAAGTTTTTCAACCAGTTCCCCGGAAAGTCCCGGAATGTCCTCATAATTCAGATCGCCGGGAATGGCCAGTTTTTCATCCCTGGCAACTATGGCCATATCCTGTCTTTGCCGCTCCAGATATGGACTATATCTTGCATCAACCGATAACTGCTCGAATATTTTTTCATCTATCACCTCAATCTGAGGCCAGATGGAAATCATTTTCTCTCTTGTAACACCGGCATAAGATAACAATTCAAAACCAGAACGGCTTTTACCGTCAAATGTCATGGCGATTTCGAATTTTGCCGCCTGCTCTGGAAAAATACTAATATTATCAAGCAGTTGCCTTCCCTGCCGAATTTTTTTCCTCTTGTTTTTATAAAATTCTTCCCTGTTCCCTGATACCAGGCCCAGCCCGATCCCCAGTTCTGTCAGTCTCTGGTCCGCATTGTCGGCCCGAAGATGCAAGCGGAACTCGGCTCGCGAAGTGAACATCCTGTAAGGCTCGCTCACTCCCCTGGAAACCAGATCATCAATCATTACCCCCATATAGCTCTGGGTTCTGGACAATATGAATTCGCCCTTTCCACAAGATTTCAGTGCTGCATTGGCTCCTGCCACAAGTCCCTGGGCCGCTGCTTCCTCATAACCGGTGGTTCCATTGATCTGACCAGCCAGAAACAGACCGGGCAGCCTTTTCAGCTCAAGGCTGTGATGCAATTCAACCGGGCTGACAAAATCATATTCAACCGCATATCCCGGCTGGGCAATTTCCACCTTCTGCAATCCCGGCATGGTTCTTAGGAATTGCAGTTGCACCTCTTCCGGCAATGATGTGGAAATGCCGTTTGGATAAATATTCCTGTCCAGAAGTCCTTCGGGTTCCAAGAATACCTGGTGAGTATCCTTTTCCGCAAATCTTACTATCTTGTCCTCGATCGAGGGACAATATCGGGGGCCGCTCCCCACTATGTCTCCCCTGTGAACTGCCGACAGGTGCAGGTTCTTTTCTATTATCTCGTGGGTCTGAGCCAGGGTCTTGCTTATATGGCACGGGACCTGTTCAAGACTGGGTTCCCGGCTCAAAAAAGAAAACATTTCCGGATTTTCATCCCCATCCTGTATTGGCAGAGCCGAAAAATCTATCGTCTCCCCCTTCAGCCTGGGCGGTGTTCCGGTTTTGAGGCGACCCATGCTCAGTTTCAAATCATAAAGACGCCTGGACAAACCGGCAGAAGCCCTGTCTCCCATTCGCCCGGCCCTGATCTGCCTGTCCCCGATGTGAATGATTCCGTTCAAAAAGGTGCCCGTCGTCAACACCACATTTTCTGAACGGAACCTGGCATCACAACGGCTTGCAACTCCAGTAACCCTTGCGCCATCAATGAGCAAATCCTCGATTTCCCCTTCGAAAATCGACAGATTGTCCAGTTGCTTCAGTTTTTCCTGCATGAAACTGCTGTAGGTCAACCGATCTATCTGTGCCCTTGGTCCCCGCACGGCCGGACCCTTGCGCCGGTTCAACAGGCGGAACTGTATGCCCGAAACATCCGCAAGTTCCCCCATCAATCCACCCAGGGCGTCAATTTCCCGAACCAGGTGGCCCTTTCCCAGCCCGCCGATGGCCGGATTGCAACTCATGGCCCCAATGGTTGAAATTTTCTGGGTTGCCAACAGGGTTCTTGCCCCCATGCGTGCCGCTGCCGCTGCCGCTTCACACCCGGCATGACCTCCTCCCACCACGATCACATCAAAGGATTTCAGGGCCATCTTCATTCCATTCAGAATAATGTTTCACGTGAATCATTTCAAAATTGCCTTGGCTGATCATTCATTCAACAACATACCAACCGGTATGTCTTATTTGCCGATGCAAAAACCGGCAAACAATTCATCAAGAATATTTTCCGAATCGATCTTTCCCAGTAATCTTTCCATTTCATAGCTTGCCGCCCGCAAATCCTCCGCCACAAGCTCCAGCCTGTCTGATCCTTCCTCAGATTCAAGCAGTCTTAATGCAGAAGACAGGGCCTTCAGGCTCAAAAGCAAAGCCGCTCGATCCTTTTCCCTGCTGAAAATCAGGCTGGCTGCCCCTTCATCCAGTTCCCTGTCCACATTATTGGCAATAAAGGAACCTATCAGTTCTACGAGGTCTGAAACATCTCCCCCAATGGCAGAAAAATTCATGTCTGCAACATCAGAAACGCCAATATCAGATTTGTTTGAAACATGCAAAACCGGAACCCCCATTTCAGGGATCACCTCACTGCCTTCAATATCCGCAGAACTTATCCACAAAACCAGATCAGACCTTTCAAGCATAGCCTGGGCCTTTTCTATACCGATGCTTTCAACCTTGTCTTTCGAACACCTGATTCCTGCACTGTCAGACAATATGACCAGTTGACCATTAAGATCTATGCAAACCTCAACAATATCTCTTGTGGTCCCAGCCTCGTTAC
>WFPQ01000119.1 GCA_015487515.1 Hyphomicrobiales bacterium
AAAGGTGTGCGCTGACCGGGGCCGTCAATATCAGAAAAACGAACCCGACAAGGGCCCGCAGGATAACCGGGCCGTCAAAGGCAACCACGGCAATGGCCACGAAACTCAGTCCCGCTCCCATGGTGCCGGTCTTTGATGCTGCGTGCATGCGCGTATAAAGGTCTGGCAGGCGCAAGATGCCGATGGAGGCAATAACAGTGAATAGGGCACCTATGACCAGCAGAACTCCGCCAATGTAAAAGGCAATCTGTTCGATCATTTTTCACCCCCCCTGGCAGAAGCTTTTTTTGCTGCCCGCCCCGAAAAAGAAGAAGATTCAGGCTCCCCTGCCCGCTCCTTGCGCAAAAGCCCCCGATGAAGCACGTAACGGGCAAAGGCAACGGTAGCCAGGAAACCAACCAGACCAAGGGCTATGGCCACGTCAAGGTAAAGAAAGAAACTGGTCTTGATGGCAACCACGGCTATATAGGCAATTCCAGTGGAAACCAGCATGTCAAGGGCCAGCACCCTGTCAGGAAGGCTGGGGCCGATTATGATGCGAATGATGGTCAGCAAAAATGCAACGGTCAGAAGACCAAGGGCTATGGTCGCGCCAAGTTGCAAAAACTCAAAGCCGCTCATTTGAACACCTCTATTATCTTGGCCTCAAAACCTCCGGCAATGTCCTTGACCAGAGCCTTCTTGTCAGGAACTGAAATCGCATGGACATAAAGAAATTTCCGGTCTTTTGAAACATCAACACTCAAGGTGCCTGGGGTCAGGGTTATCAGGTTGGCAAGCAGGGTTATTTCCACGTCACTCTTTACAGTAAGGGGAAAGGCGATGATGCCGGGCTTGAGCCTGGACTTCATGTCGGGAGAAAGAACAAGGACCGAAACCCTGTAGGCACTCATGCCGAGCTCATGTAAAAACAGGAGGGCAAGGGAAATGGCGCGCCTGATCTTGAGCAGATAAACAGGAGGGGCGAATGTCTTGCGTATGATCAGCAGGGCAAGAAGACTGACCCCCCCACCGAGCAAGAGATTTGGCAGCGAGAACCTGCCCGTGATGGCAGCCCATATCAATGCCAGAACAAGTGCCAGTCCCAGGCGGCTCATCGGGCAACTCCTGTTGTTTGTTCACCGGCGGAAGAGGACTCAAGACCAACTGCCCCAATGTAATTTTCAACCTGCAAAAGATCACCGGCCGCTGCCCTGGTGCTGTCAAAAACAAGATTGGGCCGCAGTCCGATCACGACAACAAGCAGTACCAGGGCCAGGGTCGCACCAAGGGCATAACCATTTTCAAGACCGGACAGGGGCCGGAGCCGATCATTTCTGATCTCCGATTTCTTGCCCTCCCGACCATTGCGCCAGAAAATATGGGCCCAAAGGCGGGTTCCGGCAATGGTGGTAAGAATCGAATTTATCAGTATGGCAGCAGCCAGCCACCAGTCCGAATCCTGCAAAGCGGCCTCGGTAAGCAGCAATTTGGGCCAAAAACCAAGAAATGGCGGCAGACCGGCAGCCGCAAAGACAAGAACGAGGAACAGGATTGAAATCAGCGAATTATAGGCATAAACCCCGCCCATGCGCCGGGTGTCGGTTTCCTGGGTAACTCTCTCTACAAGGCCGGCCACCAGATAAAATGCCGACATGGTCAGGATTGCATGGAAGGCATAAAACGCGCCACCGGCAAGACCGCGAACCGAAGGGACGGCAATGCCGGCCAGAATCGCACCAATGCCACCAATCACCAAAAAGCCAAGGGCCCGGCGCAGATTGGTCTGGGCGATGGCGCCAAGGGGGGCGGTTATCAGGGTGGCAATGGCAATTGCCGTTATGAGAGGATCGAAAATGTCGCGCTGTTCGGGCAACAGAACAATCAGAACACGCAAAAGAGCATAGGCCCCAACCTTGGTCAGAAGGCCGCCAAACAGAGCAGAGACAGCAGCATCGGGAGTATGATAGGAGGCCGGCAGCCAGGCATTGACCGGGAAGGCGGCGGCCTTCATGGCAAAGGCAAGAAAGAAAAGCGCCGCAATCGCCGTCATTGCAGCCGGTTCTGCCGCAGGGGCAACCAGAGCAATGTCGGCCATGTTCAAAGTGCCGAGAAGGCCATAAAGATAACCAAGCCCCGCAAGAAAAAACGTTGTGGCAAGAAAATTCAGAAAACCGTATTTAACTGCCCCGTCCAGCTGGATTTTCTTGCCCCCGATTATCAGCAATCCAAACGATGCTATGAGCATCACTTCGAACCAGACGTAAAGATTGAAAAGGTCACCGGTCATGAACGCGCCGGTAACACCGGCAAGAAGCAGCATGACCAGGGGATAAAACCCATGCCGGGTTTCCCTTGGAACTATTTCCGCACGAAAATAAATCAGCACCAAAAGAGTGACCACGGCCGAGGCCAGGGCAAAACCGACGCTAAGAACATCAGCCACGAAACTTATGCCAAACGGGGGCAGCCAGTTGCCCATGGTCATGGCAACCGGGCCCGTGACCAGTACCCGGTAAAAAAGTTCGGCCTCTATGGCAATGATTGCCATGACCGAAATCAGCGAAAAACCGAACTGGGAACCCCGGGAATGGCGAACCATCGCCAGAAGGGCACCGGCCATCAGGGCAATGACCACCGGAAATATTATGCTCCAGTCCGCAACACTGGTCGGGGTATCCAGCATCGCAACCGGAAGTTCGACTTCAGCTTTTGCAGCGTTATCATATGCCATGAATCTTCTACCTGCTAATAGCTAAGTGGCGGTTTGCCCGGACCAGACGGTTCGGCCACCCGCATCTTGTTGGTATCATCGGCGTCAAGTTCCTGATAGGCGCGATAGCCAAGAATCAGCAAGAAAGTAAACAGGGCAAAACCGATCACGATCGCCGTAAGAATCAGGGCCTGCGGAAGCGGGTTTGCAATATCCTGAAGCGGCTGCTTGAGTCCGGGAGGAACTATGGGGGGAACCTCGCGGGTAATGCGGCCAAGGGTAAAGATCAACAGGTTAACCCCGTTCCCAAGGATGGTTATTCCCAACAGCATCTGAATCACCGCCCTTGAAAGGATCAGGTAAACCGCAACGGTGAAAAACACGCCGACCAGGGGCGCCATGTAAAATTCAATCAATTGCCATCCTCATCTTCTTCCAGCGCAAGCGCCACGGCACCAATGGTGCCAACCACTGCGAAATAAACCCCGATATCAAACAACATGGGGGTGGAAACGGTGATCTCGGTTTCTCCAAAGGGAATGTAACCCCAAAGTCCGGTCAGAAAGGGAAGCGACTGACCAAGGGAAAGCAAACCGGCAAAAGCCGCTATGAAAACCCCGAAACCGGCCATGGAAATGGGATCCACCTTCAGGGCCTTGCGTACCTCTGAAACCCCCACGGCAACCCCATATATGGCAATGGCCGAAGCCGCTATCAGGCCGCCAATGAAACCACCCCCGGGCTCATTGTGACCACGCAAGAGCACAAATATGGAAAATACGATCATGATGGCGGTAAGAGCCGGAGCTATGGTTCTGAAAATTATGGTTTTCATGCGGAGTTCCTCCCTTTGGCAGAAGGAGAAGCAGAAGCCTTCCTGCCTCTTGCGCCCCGGGCGGACGAAGCGGCAGGCGATCCGGCGCCGGCCTTCTTCCCGCGAACCCCGGAGGTAATTCTCCTGAGGATTCCAGAACCGGTCTGGGGGCCTCCGGCCCTGATTCTGATCAGGGCTATTATGGCAATGCCGGCGGCCATGACCACGGAAATTTCACCCAGGGTATCAAGTCCGCGATAATCTACCAGGATCACATTGACGATATTGCTGCCATGGGCAAGGGGTACGCTGGTCAGGGTAAACAGGTCCGAAAGCCTGGTATCCAGCGTTGTCTGCAAAACCGTGAACATTACCATGGTGACACCAATGCCAACAGCGACAGCCAGCCCGCCATCCCGGATAATCTCGACAGGTGATCTGAAATCGCGCTGGTCAAGGTGCAGCCTCGTCATGACAAGGGCCAGAATCACCACCGACAACGTCTCGACCATGAACTGGGTAAATCCAAGATCGGGAGCGCCAAACAACATGAATATGAGAGCCACGGCAAAACCCTGGATACCAAGAGACACGATGGCTATGAGACGGGTTCTGGCCATGACCACCGCAAAAAGACCGGAAATTGCCATGATGAATATGGCCAATTCATAAAACGGAACCTCCTGAATTGGCGGCAATACCGGCATCAGGAAATTGCCAGCCAGAGGCAATATAAGCGCCATGGCAAACAGGACAAATACCACCAGCAGGTAAATCTCGAGGCGGCCACTGTGCAAGATGTCCGTCAGCCGGGCCGAAAGCCTTACAAGACCAAACATCAGCCAGTCGAAGATCCTGTCGAACGACCAGCCGAGATTCCTGGAAAAGGCGCGCATGGCGAAGCGAATATCGGGAATGGCAAGAAAAATGACCACGCCCAGTATCCATGTCAGGCTGGAAAGGGCGAATGGCAGGGTGGTGAGCATGGACAGGCTGATGTAAAGCTTGGCCTCGACCCCGAAACCGGCAATGGAAGAGGCAAAGGGAATCAGGATGGTCTTGGTGAAATAATATAGCTGGGTGCCGCTCCAGATGGAAAAACCACCAAGAACAACAGAACCCACCCAGATGGAAAGACTGCCCTCGTGGGGTTTTAGCGGGGTGGCTTTCATCTCGCCGAAAAACACCCTGAAAAGAATGGCCAGGCCCGAGCCCATCATCATGGCATTGCCCAATATCATCACCGCGATCACAAGGGTCGTGGGCCAGTCGGTAAACAGTTCGGCAATGCTGGAAAGTTCGAGTATGGCATACATTTCTTCCTTGGCCATGAAGGCGACGGTGGCCGGAATTCCGGCCATGCCGGCCACGCCAACGATGGCAGCGGCAAAGGTGAACGGCATTACCCGCCACAGCCCGCCAAGCTCGGTGATATCCCTGGTGCCGGTGCCGTGATCAACACTGCCGGCGACCATGAACATGGCTCCCTTGTAAAAGGCATGGGCCAGAAGATAAAGAACCGCGGCGGTTATGGCAGTTTCACCGCCAATGCCGATCAGCAGAACCAAAAGACCAAGAGAGGCCACGGTGGTCTGGGCCAGCATCTGTTTCATGTCGGTCTGCTTAAGGGCCATGGACGCCCCCCAAAGCAGGGTCAGCGCGCCAAACAGCTGCAGGATCAGACCCCACTCAAAGGTGCCCCCCAGAATCGGGTTGAACCTTGCCAGAAGGTATACGCCGGCCTTGACCATGGTGGCCGAGTGCAGATAGGCGGAAACCGGGGTCGGGGCCTCCATGGCATTGGGAAGCCAGAAGTGAAACGGAAACTGGGCCGACTTGGTAAAGGCGGCAAATATGATCAGCAGGAGTATGGGAAGATACATGTCCCCCTCACGTATGGCCCCGGAAAGACTGAACATCGAGGTAATGTCCCACTGGCCGGTGAACTGGCGCAACAAAACAATGGCCGCCAGCAGCCCGAGCCCGCCGAGGCCCGTCACGACAATGGCCTGGATGGCCGCGCGCCGGGAAGCCTGGCGCGAATGATCAAAACCGATCAGAAGGAAGGAGGTTATCGCGGTCAGTTCCCAGAATACAAACAGGGAAATCATGTTGTCTGACAGGACCAGGC
>WFPQ01000120.1 GCA_015487515.1 Hyphomicrobiales bacterium
ATGGTGTTTCACATCCTGCCCAATGTAATGGGGCCGGTCCTGGTAATTGCAACCATATCGCTGGCACTGGCGATAATTGCCGAGGCAACCCTGTCCTTTCTGGGGGTTGGCGCCCCCCCAACCCAGCCATCCCTGGGCACGCTCATCAGAATCGGTCAGGGATATCTGTTTTCCGGGGAATGGTGGATTTTGCTGTTTCCCGCCATTACCCTTTTGGCGCTGGCCCTTTCGGTCAACCTGCTGGGTGACTGGCTGCGCGATGTTCTGAACCCGAAATTGCGCTAGGGGGAACGTTGATAATGGGGGAAAAGGTACTGGATGTCATAAATCTGAGCGTTGAAATTCCGACCCGCCAGGGGGTCCTGTGTCCGGTCGACAGGGTAAGTCTTGACATAGGAAAGGGAGAAATACTGGGAGTGGTCGGGGAAAGCGGAGCGGGAAAATCCATGACCGGGAATGCGGTCATAGGGCTGCTTGACCCCCCGTCCCGGCTGGCGGGGGGAGAGATATGGCTGAACGGAAGACGTATCGATGATCTGGGGCGCGAGGACATGCGCCGGATAAGGGGCAGGGAAATCGGCATGGTATTCCAGGACCCCCTGACATCGCTAAACCCCCTGCTGCCCATCGGGGAGCAACTGGTCGAGACCATAATGGAACATCTTCCAATTGGTAAAAGCGAGGCGGAACGGCGTTCCGTGGCGGCCCTGGAGGAGGTGGGCATTCCGGCGGCGGCAAGGCGCATCGATTCCTACCCCCATGAATTTTCCGGGGGCATGCGTCAACGGGTCGTGATAGCGCTGGCCCTTTGTGCCGAACCTTCCCTGGTGATTGCGGATGAGCCGACCACGGCACTGGATGTTTCGGTCCAGGCCCAGATAATTGCCCTGCTGAAACGATTGTGCCGGGAAAGGGGCACCGCCATCATGCTGATCACCCATGACATGGGGGTGATTGCCGAAGCGGCAGACCGGGTGGCGGTCATGTATGCGGGGCGTCTGGCTGAACTGGGCCTTGTACGCCAGGTTCTTGGTGCGCCGGTTCATCCCTATACGCAAGGCCTGATGGCCTCGACGCCGCTGGCTGCCATGGGGAAGAAGCGCCTGAACCAGATTCCGGGCGCGATGCCGCGGCTGAATGAATTGCCCGATGGATGTGCCTTTCATCCACGATGTTCCAGGGCAAGGGAAAAATGCCGCCAGAATCCGCCCCCGGATTTTGAGGCCGGAGGAGGAAGGGCCGCCTGCTGGTATGCAGGGGGAGAAAAGCCATGAGCGGGAAATCCGGGAACGGAGAAAAACCCAAGAGAGCAGAAAAACCAAGAGAAGACCTGGTGGTGGTAAAGCATCTGAGCCGGGATTTTGATGTATCTCCCCCCTGGCTGGACCGATTGATCGAGGGCAGGGAGAAGGCCATTCTGCAAGCGGTTTTTGATGTCAGTTTCAATATCGCCGAAAACAGCGTTTATGCTCTGGTGGGGGAAAGCGGGTCAGGAAAATCGACCATTGGAAAGATAATTGTCGGGCTTCTGCCCCCGACCGGGGGATCGGTGGAGATCGGGGGGGTTAACCTGTTCAGGGAGACGGGACGGGTGAGGCTGGAAGAGTCCCGGGCCGGAATACAGATGATTTTCCAGGATCCCTATGCCAGCCTGAATCCACGCTGGAAGGTGGGAGACATAATTGTGGAACCCGTGACCGCACGGGGAGGCAAGGCGAACGGACTGGCGGAAAGACTGCTGGAACAGGTGGGGCTTTCGGGTGCCGACACCTTCAAGTATCCCCATGAATTTTCCGGAGGCCAGCGCCAGCGAATATGTATTGCCCGGGCTCTTGCCGCAGGGCCAAAACTGATAGTCTGTGATGAACCCACCTCGGCGCTGGATGTCTCCGTTCAGGCCCAGGTGCTCAATCTCATGAGTGATCTCAGGGAAGAATTCGGGCTTACCTACCTGTTCATTTCCCATGATCTGACCATAGTCCGGCACATGGCCGACATGATAGGGGTTCTTTACCTGGGGCGCCTGATCGAGGAGGCTCCCAGGGAGGTTCTGTTTGAAAGTCCCAGGCACCCCTATACGAAGATGCTTCTGGAGGCGGCCCCCAGGCTGGATGGATTCGGGCGCGAGGTCGAACCGCCGC
>WFPQ01000121.1 GCA_015487515.1 Hyphomicrobiales bacterium
GCCCCGGGCCACCGACAGGCGCACCAGGCGAGAGGCCGCAGCCGGCAAGCAAAGCGGAAGAACCCAGGAAATCCAGCGCCTGATCGGACGGTCCTTAAGGGCGGTGGTCGACATGGGCATGCTGGGCGAAAACCAGATCATCGTTGATTGCGATGTTTTGCAGGCCGATGGCGGCACCAGAACCGCCGCCATAACCGGAGCCTATGTGGCCCTGGCCGATGCCCTTGAATGGATGCAGGCGCGCGACCTGGTAAAAGCCAATCCCCTGCATACTTCCATCGCCGCCATATCCTGCGGCATCTTCCGAGGTTCTGCGGTTCTGGACCTTGATTATCCCGAAGATTCCGAAGCGGAAACGGATGCAAATTTCGTCATGACCGGAAAGGGCGATTTCGTGGAAATCCAGGGCACGGCCGAACAGAAACCCTTTTCCAGGAGCCAGTTGCTCGAATTGATGGAACTGGCCCAAAAGGGCATTGGCCAGTTGACCGAAATGCAGGAAAAGGCCCTTGAACGGGGAAAGGAACAATAATGAAGGCAGGGCAGAACGGACGGGGAAAAATTCTCTCTAAGGGAACAAAACTGCTGATTGCCACCCATAACCGGGGCAAGCTTAAGGAATTTGAGCAACTGTTTGCTCCCTTCGGACTGGAATTGTCCTGTGCCCTAGAACTGGGCCTGCCCGAACCCGAAGAAACCGGCACCACCTTTGCGGAAAATGCACGCATCAAGGCCCATGGGGCTGCAAGGGCCTCCGGCATGATTTCCCTGGCCGACGACAGCGGGCTCTGCGTCGATGCGCTGGGAGGGCGACCCGGTGTCCATACGGCGGACTGGGCCGGAGTGCCAAGGGATTTCAACAGGGCCATGCAAAGGGTAGAGGACGAACTGCAAACAGCGGGCGCCAGACGGCCCGACCAGAGAAAGGCGGCCTTTTGCGCCACCCTCTGCCTGGCCCTGCCCGATGGAGAAGACAGGATATTTACCGGCGAAATCCGGGGACAAATGGTCTGGCCGCCCCGGGGAGACCTTGGTTTCGGCTTTGATCCCAGCTTCATGCCAGAAGGCTTTGAAATAACCTTCGGACAGATGGATTCGGAAACCAAGCATTCATGGCAAAGGGGAATGACCGGACTTTCCCACCGGGCCCGGGCCTTTGCCAAACTGGTTGGTGAATGCTGTGACTTGTGAACGCTCGAACGGCCTGTTCGGAATTTACGTGCACTGGCCGTTTTGCACCGCCAGGTGCCCCTATTGCGATTTCAATTCCCATGTCAGGCATGACCCGGTCAACCAGAAAGAATTTGCCAGGGCCTATGCCAGGGAATTGTCCCACTTTGCCAGGCTGACCCGGGGGAGAACGGTGCAATCGATATTTTTTGGCGGCGGCACCCCCTCATTGATGGAGGCCGAAACGGTCCAGACCATTCTTGAGGCCATTGCCGGGAACTGGTCCATGGATCCGGAAGTGGAAATCAGCCTGGAGGCCAACCCGACCAGCGTCGAGGCCAGGCGGTTCAGGGATTACAAGAGTGCCGGAATCAACCGGGTTTCCCTGGGAGTGCAGTCCCTGAGGGACGATGCCCTGGCCCGGCTGGGACGCATGCATAGCGTCAGCGAAGCAAAACTTGCGGTGGGTATTGCCCAGTCCATATTCGAAAGAACCAGTTTTGACCTGATCTATGCCCGGCCCCACCAGGGCCCGAAGGAATGGGAAGAAGAACTGAACGAGGCCCTTGGCATGGCCATGGGACATCTCTCGCTCTACCAGCTGACCATCGAGCAGGGAACCAGCTATTTCGACCTGAGAGCGGCAGGAAAACTGGCCATGCCCGATGCCGACCTGTCGGCCGACCTTTACCTGATGAGCCAGCAGATGACCGCTGCGGCCGGAATGCCCGCCTACGAGATTTCCAACCATGCCCGGCCCGGAGAGGAAAGCCGGCACAACCTGCTCTACTGGCGCTATGGGGAATATGTCGGGATCGGCCCCGGGGCCCATGGCCGGATCCTGCAAGGGGATGTCCGCCATGCCATTTCCAACCAGAAGCTGCCGGAAACATGGGCAAGGCAGGTAATGGAAAAGGGATCTGCCATTGCCAGCGATGAAAGGCTTACCTGGGAGGAAGAGGGAGATGAATATCTGCTGATGGGCCTGCGCCTGCGCGAGGGCATAAGCCCGGAACGATTCCACCAGCTTTGCGGAAGAAGGCTCGATGAACGCCAGGTTAACGAATTGAAAAATATCGGTTTCGTTCAGATCCTTTCAAACGGCAATCTGAGGGTAACCGACAAGGGCTGGCCGGTGCTGGATGCGGTAGTTGCCGACCTGGCCATGTGACCTGACCATGTGACCTGATCATGTGACAGCCATGTGAAGCTGGCCATGCCACATGCCCCGGCACGTGATGACCCCGGCCAGAAAATCATCCTGCTGAACGATTTCCCTGTCAAAATACCGCCCCGCCCGGGGAATTGCCTTGCAACAGCCGTCAAATTCCGGCCGGGGGCCACGGGGCCGACATCAGGGAATTCTCGGGCCGTCGGCCGTTTGTGCTCCACCGGGGGTCACCTGCTTCATGACCAGCGCATATTGTGACCTGCCATCTCCAAAGAAGCGGAACAGGCCGTCGCGCCCGTTAAAGCCGGATGGCCTGGTCAACAGGTTCTGGGCATATCGGGGCTGACTCTGGCTCAGGGTCCGGGAATTGGCCAGCAGGACGGCCGTATAGGAAATGGTTGAAAGCGGATGGGGGGAGGAATTGAACATGGCCTCGTAATCGGGCCTCAAGGCCTCCAGCCCCGCTTCATCAACGGCCGGATAGACCGCCCCCACCAAAAACCTGGTCTGGGGAATCTGCCGGTCTCCGGACCAGTCAAGGGAGCCGATTATCGTCAGGTTGTCATTGTCAAGGCCCGCTTCCTCGAACAGCACCCCGAA
>WFPQ01000122.1 GCA_015487515.1 Hyphomicrobiales bacterium
AGCAGTTGCAAGGCAATGTTCACAAGCGGCGTCCCGAAAAACACCCGGAGCAACCTGATGGAAATTATCACCGGGATGGCAAAAAACCTATTCGAATTGAAGTAACCCCTATCCAAAAAGTGAATAGAGCATAACGACAGACCTTCCGGCCATGGTGGCCGTCCTGCAACTTTCAGGGCCTGACGGTCTTGCCGGCCTGGATGAGCAATTGAACAAAACGATCCTGGGTGGGGGTGGGATGCCAGTCGGCACGAAAGGTCATGCCGATGGGGCGCGAACTGCCCTTAAGCTCTATGTCGAGGGGAACAAAAAGCTTCTGGCTTATTTCATGGCGGGCCTGGTGCAGGGAAATTATGGTGATGAACGGGCCGGAATCCAAGAGCCCGCGCAGCACGGCCAATGAACTGGAAACTACCCGGACAGGGGTCTGGCTCATATTGCCAATGCCAAGGGATTCAAAAAGATAACGGCCCGAAGGGCTGGGCTTTGGCGGTGCCACCCAGGGATATTGCAGGGTATGTTCAAGGGTAAGGTTATTTTGCTTCAACAGGGGGTGCCGGTTGCCGACGACTATGGCCAGGGGGTCATCAAACAGGGTCTGCTGGATTATGTCGTCGACGGGAGCAGGAGAACGCAAGGCACCGACCACCAGGTCCAGGTCCCCCTGCCGCAGGCGATGGAGCAGTTCCTCGTAAGGCCCATCGACTATGCGGACCTGCACCCCATCACGCTCGTCTATCATTCGGGAAATGGCGCTGGGCAGCACATGGGTGCGGGCCAGGGGGAGGGAACCGACGACTATGTGCGTGGAATCACGCCCCAGGTAGGCCCCCACCTGGTCGATCCCCTGCTTGAGCTCGGCAAAGGCCAGCTTGGACCGCCGGGCCAGCTCGCGGGCGGCCAGCGTGAGGGTGACGCCCTGGGGAGCGGTATTGAACAATTTAACCCCGCATAATTGCTCGAGATTCCGGGCAGCCCGATGCAGGGAAGGCTGGGAAATCCCTATCTGGCGGGCCGCCATGGAAAAATTGCTGGCATCGGCCGTGGCAATAAGAGCCCGCAACTGTACCGAGGTCAGCAAATGATCGAAATGGGCAAAGCCGGACCCCTGTTTCCTCTGTCCGAGGCGGATCGTCTCCCGGGCCCCTATCTTCAAGTGCTCCAGCGCCCTGTCGACCCGGTCCAGAAAGGCCGCCCCTATTTCAGAAACAAACATGCCATCGCTGCGCCTTTCGAACAATACCACTCCAAGAGTCCTGGAAAGGTTGCCTATGGCCTGGGTAACCGCAGGCTGGGAAAGATGGGCTTTCTTCGCAGCCAGACTGACGCTCCTGCAGCGCGCCACTTCCCTGAAAGCACGCAGATGACGAATGTTCAAATTTTCACTGAGCATGGGTTTAGTCCTTACCTATAGCTAATACTAATATTAGACTATCCAATTGAAATTGGAAACAGCCATGTTCTCTGTTTTATTTCAGACGGGTTCAGGCCTGGGCGAAATGGTAAAAACCGGGCTGATGCAAGCTTTTAATTATTAGTTTTCCATGTAGCCGGGAGCCGATTTTCAATATGAATGACAAAAAAACAGCACTGGTGGTCAGCGCCCACGCCGCTGATTTCGTATGGAGAGCCGGGGGGGCCATAGCCCTGCATCAGGCCAAGGGTTACGAGGTGACCGTGATCTGCCTGTCCTACGGGGAACGCGGAGAATCGGCAAAATTGTGGAAAAAGGGCGGCTATTCACTGGAGCAGGTGAAAAAGGCCCGCCGCGTGGAAGCGGAAGCCGCCGCCGCCCAGCTCGGGGTTAACGATATAAGGTTCTTCGATCTTGGCGACTATCCCCTGGAAATGGACCGGGAAGCAAAATTCAGGCTGGTGGATGTCATTCGAAAGGTACAGCCAAACTTTATGATGAGCCACTCCCAATATGACCCTTATAACACGGATCATTCCTATGCCACCTCCGTAACCATGGAATGCCGCATGATCGCCCAGGCATGGGGCCACAATCCGGGCGAAAAGATTCTCGGGGCTCCCCAGTTGTACCTGTTCGAGCCGCACCAGAGCGAACAGATGGGCTGGAAGCCGGATGTATTTCTGGACATCAGCAATGTCTGGGAAAAAAAGCTGGCGGCAATTCACTGCATGAAGGGGCAGGAGCACCTGTGGAACTTTTATACCAATGTGGCCCAGAACCGCGCCAATCACTTCCGGCGCAATTCCGGGGGAATGGCCGGGGGCCGGGCAGCCACATATGCCGAGGGCTTTCAATCCATATATCCGCGCACGGTGGATGAACTGACATGAATGACGACATGAACGTGGTGGTACAAAATATCAAAAGGGCCGAAGCCGGGATCGTTGCGGAACTGGGCAGGTGCGGGGTGGCCACCGTGCACGAGGCCCAGGGGCGAACCGGGCTTCTGGCTCCCGGCATGCGCCCCATATATTCCGGGACGCGGCTCGGGGCCTCGGCCATTACCATATCCGCCCCCCCTTGCGACAACTGGATGCTGCACGTGGCCATCGAACAGTTGCAGGATGGGGACATCCTGGTACTGGCGCCCACCTCGTTCTCCGACGCCGGATATTTCGGCGACCTGCTGGCAACTTCCGCGCAGGCGCGGGGTGGGCGCGGTCTCGTGATAGATGCAGGGGTTCGCGATGTGGCCGAACTGAAGGAAATGAAATTCCCCGTATGGTCCAGTGCGATTTCCGCCCAGGGAACGGTCAAGGAAACCCTTGGAAGTGTAAACGTGCCGATAGTCTGCGCCGGGTGCAGGATCGAGCCGGGGGACGTGATCGTTGCCGATGATGACGGCGTCTGCGTGGTAAGGCGGAACATGGCCGAACAGGTACTGCAAAAGGCCCGGGCCCGCATGACCATGGAGGAGGAAAAACGCCAGCGGCTTTCGAACGGCGAACTGGGGCTGGACATGTATGAAATGCGCGAAAGGCTGGAAAAAAAAGGTCTGAAATATGTCTGACGCCGCTTGCAGGGACAAGGAGACCGCCGACAGGGCCCCCTGCATGTGGATGCGGGGCGGGACCTCAAAGGGAGGATTCTTCCTGAAGTCCGACCTGCCGGGGGACAGGGTGGAGCGGGACAGGTTCCTGCTCTCGATAATGGGCTCGCCAGATCCGCGCCAGATAGATGGAATGGGAGGGGCCGACCCCCTGACCTCGAAGGTCGCCGTGGTGGAAGAGTCGAAACGAAATGATGCGGACGTGCAATATCTGTTCTTGCAGGTAATGGTGGACAAGGCCGTGGTCACGGATGCACAGAATTGCGGAAACCTGCTTTCGGCGGTCGGCCCCTTTGCCATAGAGCGCGGGCTGGTTGCAGCCGAAAACGGGCAAAGCAGGGTCAGGATATTCATGGAAAATACCGGCAAGGTGGCAACCGCAACCGTCAGTACCCGTGACGGCAGGGTCGATTATGACGGCAATGCTCGCATAGACGGGGTTCCGGGCAGCGCCAGTCCGGTACTGCTGAGCTTCAAGGATATTGCCGGATCCACCTGCGGGGCACTGTTGCCCTCTGGCAATGCAGTCGACGAGGTGGAAGGAACAAGGGTAACCCTGATCGACAATGGCATGCCAACGGTCGTGCTAAGGGCAAAGGACATGGGAATAAGCGGAAGGGAAAGCCGGCGGGAACTGGAAGAAAACCAGTCATTGCGTCAAAGGCTTGAAAAAATCCGCCTGGGTGCCGCCCCGTTGATGAACCTGGGGGATGTCCGGGAAAAGACCATTCCCAAGCTGACCATGATCAGCCCTGCGCAGAACGGAGGGGCCATAAGCACGCGTACCTTCATTCCCCATCGCTGCCATGCCTCGATAGGAGTCCTTGGGGCAATAAGCGTTGCCAGTGCCTGCCTGATGCCGGGTTCGATTGCCCGGGAAATGGCAAAAACTGGCGACGGGCTGAAAAAAATCCTGGATATAGAACACCCCATCGGCAAGACCTCCATATTCGTTGAATTCGATGCCAGCGGATCCATCGTTGATACAGGGATATTGCGCACCGCCAGGAAACTTTTCGACGGGGTGGTTTTCGCCGGCCCGCAACCCGTTGCCAAAACCACGGCCAACGGAAAAGCCGGGAACGAAAATACCAAGAGGAATAATGGGAAAAAACCGGACCTGGGCGCCGGAGCCGGCGAAGCCGGGATGGTGGACAGAGCAGAGGGCGGGGCCAATGGATAAAGATTACCTGCCCTTTCATCCCGCCCCCGCAAGACCGGCCTACAAACCACCGGCCGGGGCCGTGGATGCCCATTGCCATGTTTTCGGACCGGCGGCAAAATTCCCCTATGCACCCGGGCGGAAGTACACGCCCTGCGATGCTCCGGCGGAAAAGCTTTTTAAGTTGCGGGATTTCCTGGGATTTTCCCGCAACGTGATCGTGCAGGCCTCGTGCCATGGAACGAACAATGATGCCCTGGTAGACGCCCTGAACAAGGCAGGCGACCTGGCCCGCGGGGTGGCGGTTGTGGATGAAGACATCTCCCCTGCCCGCCTGAAACAGCTCCACGCGGCAGGAGTGCGGGCTGTGCGGTTCAATTTCGTAAGGCGCCTGGTGGATATCGCCCCGCTCCAGACCTATCTGAACATCGCCGGAAAAATCGCAAAACTGGGCTGGCACATAGTCATATACCTGGAAGCTGCAGACTTGAAGGAACTGATTCCGTTCATAAGGCAGTTACCGGGTCAGATCGTGATCGACCACATGGGGCGCCCGGATGTGAGCAGGGGCGTTGCCAGCCCGGACTTCGTTCGCTTCATGGATTTCATGGATGCCAGCCCCAATAT
>WFPQ01000123.1 GCA_015487515.1 Hyphomicrobiales bacterium
GATCAACTTCGGATAGCGCATGCACCGGCCCGTCACTGGTCTGAAAGGTCAAAGAGAGTTTTTCAGCGGAAATTACGGGACTCATAGGTCAACCCCCAATGAATGATCAGGTCCCGGTTCAAGGCCGGAACGGCGTGCGGACAAAGAAAGAGAGCGCCGAAATGATCGGGAACACTGCTCCTTGGGCATGCACCATCCCAGAACCTGACACGGGGTCTGACAGCGATGAATTCCAACATAAGAACTGCTCAAAAATCAAACCCCGCTTCGCGGAATGCCGGTGCGCTGGACCTTTCTTGGCGAGGTGATTTCCTTGTATTTGGAAAGCGCCTTGTTGACGGCCGGGAACGGCTCGCGAGCAACAAACTTGCCATGGCCCTCGCGGGTTTTCATGGTGCCCTCTTCCACAGCCACATGGCCCTTTGTCAGGGTGAAGCGGGGCAGTCCCGCCACGTGCTTGCCCTCAAACACGTTATAGTCGATGGCGCTTTGCTGGGTATCGGCAGAAATGGTCTTTTCCCGCTTTGGATCCCAGACCACGATATCCGCATCGGAACCAACCAGAATGGCGCCCTTTTTCGGATAGGTATTGAGTATCTTGGCAATATTGGTGGAGGTGACGGCCACGAACTCGTTCATTGTGAGGCGCCCGGTATTTACCCCAAAAGTCCAGAGCATGGGCATGCGGTCCTCAAGACCGCCGGTGCCATTTGGTATCAGGGTGAAATCATCGATGCCGGATCGCTTCTGCTCAGTGGTAAAGGCACAATGGTCGGTGGCCACCACCTGCAGGGAGCCGGCAGCCAGGCCGGCCCACAAACTGTCCTGGTGCTTCTTGTTGCGGAAAGGGGGAGACATGACCCGGCGGGCCGCATGATCCCAGTCCTTGTTCTGATATTCACTGTCATCCAGAGTCAGGTGCTGAATCAGGGGTTCTCCATATACCCTGATGCCTTTCTGGCGGGCCCGGCGCACTGCCTCATGACTCTGCTCGCAACTCAGATGAACCACGTAAAGGGGCACTCCGGCCATGTCGGCAATCATTATGGCCCGGTTGGTGGCCTCACCCTCGACTTCCGGCGGGCGCGAATAGGCGTGGGCCTCGGGACCGTTATTACCCTCGGCCAGTAATCTGGCCTGCATCTGGGCCACCACATCACCGTTTTCCGCATGGACCAGCGGCAGGGCGCCAAGGGCAGCACAGCGCTGGAACGATGAATACATCTCGTCATCATCAACCATCAATGCGCCCTTGTAGGCCATGAAATGCTTGAACGTGTTTATGCCACGCCTGGTCACCGCCTCCATCTCTTCAAACACCTGTTCGCCCCACCAGGTGATGGCCATGTGAAAGGAATAGTCGCAATTGGCCCGGGTCGACTTGTTGTCCCACATGGAAAGAGCTTCAAGCAAGGACTGGTCGGGACTGGGCAGGGCAAAATCCACCACCATGGTGGTGCCACCGGCCAGGGCCGCGCGGGTGCCGCTTTCAAAATCATCGGAGGAATAGGTGCCCATGAAAGGCATCTCCAGGTGGGTATGGGGATCGATGCCGCCGGGCATGACATAACAACCGGCAGCGTCAAGGATTTCATCACCGCCAAGATTGTCGCCGATTTCGGTTATTACCCCATCCTCGATTTTCACGTCACCCTCATAGGTGCGATCGGCGGTAACGATGGTTCCGCCCCTGA
The DNA here is from genome assembly GCA_015487515.1 of Hyphomicrobiales bacterium. Classification (GTDB taxonomy): domain Bacteria; phylum Pseudomonadota; class Alphaproteobacteria; order Rhizobiales; family Devosiaceae; genus DROE01. The sequence goes on from WFPQ01000123.1 coordinate 1,695, forward strand.
TTACCTTGCTGCTCATTTTCATCTCCTCCCAAAGATGGCGCCAATCATTTTACCTGCCGGCGCTTTGCGCCACATTCAATTCCCTATCTGCAAAATCACACACTATCGCACATTGTTCCCCTGCCGGCCCCTGCCGGCCCCTCGCGGCGTCGCTCGGGGCGCTCGTCTCTTTCGCAGCTCCACTGAACTGCTCATGCGCTATCGCGCACCGTTCCTCACTCCACGATCCCCGCCACTTCAACCACCGCATGCATCAGGACTTCCGCACCCGCCGTGGCCCATTCGCGCGAAATTTCCTCCGCCTCGTTATGGCTCAGACCATCGACACAGGGGCACATGATCATAGCTGTCGGTGCAACCTTGCTGATCCAGCAGGCATCATGGCCGGCGCCGGAAATGATGTTGCGGTGGGAATAACCAAGGCGCTCGGCTGCATTGCGCACCGCGCTTACGCATTTTTCGTCAAAGGCAACCGGGTCAAAACCGCCCACCTTTTCAATTTCCAGCCCCAGTCCCATTTCATCGCAGATTTTTCTGGCTCCCTCGGCCAGGCGCTCTTCCATGTCCTTGATGGTGTCCAGGTCCGGAGAACGGAAATCCACCGTAAACACCACCTTGCCCGGAATGACATTGCGTGAATTGGGATAGACATCAATATGGCCGGCAGCCCCCACCGCATCGGGCTTGTGACTCCATGCAATCTCATCGACAAGCTGCAGGACCCTTGCCATGCCCAGCCCCGCATTCTTGCGCATGGGCATGGGGGTGGAGCCGGTGTGGCTGTCCTTGCCGGTGATGGTGAGCTGGGTCCAGCTGAGGCCCTGGCCATGGGTAACCACACCGATATCCTTGCCCTCGGCTTCCAGAATCGGGCCCTGTTCAATGTGCAGTTCGAACATGGCAGCCATCTTGCGCTGCCCGACCTCCTCGTCACCAAGCCAGCCTATGCGCCTTAACTCGTCGCCAAACTTCTTGCCCTGGGCATCTTCCTTGCCATAGGCCCATTCAAGACTGTGGATTCCGGCAAATACGCCGGAAGCCAGCATGGCAGGGGCAAACCTGGTGCCTTCCTCGTTGGTCCAGTTGACAATGACGATGGGGTGTCTTGTCTTGATGTTCAGATCGTTCAGCGTGCGCACCAGTTCCAGCCCGGCCAGAACCCCAAGCACCCCGTCATACTTGCCCCCCGTGGGCTGGGTATCAAGATGCGAACCCACATAGACGGGAAGCAGGCCGGGGTCTTCCCCTTCACGGGTCATGAACATGTTTCCCATCTTGTCGACACCCATGGTCATCCCGGCTTCCTCGCACCATTTCTGAAAGAGCCTGCGACCCTCCCCGTCCTCGTCGGTCAGGGTCTGACGATTGTTGCCCCCGGCGACACCGGGGCCGATTTTTGCCATCTCCATGAGGCTGTCCCAGAGACGTTCGGCATTTATCTTCAGGTTCTGTCCGGGTTTTGTCATCTTGCTGTTCCTTTTGCTTTACCCTTGCTGCACGGGGCAGGCAGGGATTAACTGGGAAACGTGAATACCGCCCCCTCCTTGACCCCTCTGGGCCAGCGGGCGGTAATGGTCTTGAGGCGGGTATAAAAATGCACCGCTTCGGGACCATAAATGCCATGGGAACCAAAGGACGAGTTTTTCCAGCCCCCGAAGGAGTGATAGGCCACCGGCACCGGAATGGGCACATTTATGCCCACCATGCCAACCTCGACCCGTTCGGCAAAAGAGCGGGCACTGTCACCATCGCGGGTGAAAATCGCCGTGCCATTGGCATATTGATGGCCGTGAATGAGCTCAAGGGCATCTTCAAAGGAATCCCTGCGCACCACCGAAAGAACCGGGCCAAAGATCTCGTCCTGGTAAATGGACATGTCTTGCGTGACATTGTCAAACAGGGTACCGCCGACAAAATAACCATTCTCGTAACCCTGAAGGGAAAATCCACGGCCATCGACCACCAGGTCGGCCCCGGCCTTTTCTCCCTGGTCGATGTAATCGAGCACCTTTTGCTGGTGCGCCCTGGTAATCAACGGCCCCATCTGGGCCGTTTCATCACTGGCCGGGCCGATTTTTATGGCCTCGACCATGGGCTTTAATTTTGCCACCAGCCTGTCTGCGGTTTCCTTGCCGACCGGCACCGCCACCGAAATGGCCATGCACCGCTCGCCGGCAGAACCAAACCCGGCCCCCATCAGGGCATCGGCCGCCGCATCCAGGTCGGCATCGGGCATGATGATCATGTGATTCTTGGCCCCGCCCAGCGCCTGTACCCGCTTGCCCGAACGGGTACCGCGTTCATAAACATATCTTGCAATGGGGGTGGAGCCGACAAAGCTGACCGCCTTGATATCCTCATGATCGAGCAGACAATCGACGGCGGATTTATCCCCGTGCACTATGTTGAAAATCCCGTCCGGCAGGCCGGCCTGCCTGAACAGTTCCCAGGCCAGCATGGAAGCGCTGGGGTCGCGCTCCGATGGCTTGAGAACAAAGGCGTTTCCGCAAGCAATGGCCATGGGATACATCCACATGGGAACCATGGCCGGAAAGTTGAAGGGGGTGATGCCGGCAACAACTCCCAAGGGCTGCCGATCGGCAAAGCTGTCGATCTGCGGACCCACATTGCGGGAAAATTCCCCCTTGAGCATGTGGGGAATGCCACAGGCAAACTCCACCACTTCCAGGCCGCGGGCGCATTCCCCCAGGGCATCCTCATGGGTCTTGCCATGCTCGCGGGAAATTTCCCTGGCCAGATCCTGGACATTTTCATTGAGCAGTTGCAAAAACCTGAACATGATGCGAGCCCGGCGGGCGGGGGGAGTCTGCCCCCAGTCAGGCTGGGCAGCCCTGGCATTGGCCACCGCGGCATTGATCTCTTCGTTGCTGGAAAGGGGCAGTTCCCCGACCTGCTCGCCGGTGGCAGGGTTGAAGATGGCCCCTGCCCTTTCCGATGAGGATTCGACCAGCTTGCCATCCACGGCGTTCTTGATTTTGTACATTTCAGTCAACCTTGTTCAGAACGGCACGAATGCCATCAACGATTTCATCAATCTGGGACCTGGAAACTATAAGGGGCGGAGAAAGGGCAATGATATCCCCGGTGGTGCGAATCAGCAGACCGTCTTCGAAGGCCTGGCGAAAGGCGGCAAAAGCACGCTTGGTGGGTTCTCCTGCAATCGGCGAAAGCTCTATGGCACCGATCAGTCCTATGTTCCTGATGTCAGTTACATGGGGTGCATCCCTTAGGGTATGAAGGGCCTCCTCCCAATAGGGGGCAAGTTCGGCAGCACGGGTCAGCAGCCCCTCTTCCCCATAGGTGGCAAGGGTGGCAAGGGCGGCAGCGGCAGCCATGGGATTGCCCGAATAGGTATAGCCATGCATGAACTCGATCATGTGTTCGGGACCGGTCATGAAGGTATCGTGAATTTCTTCCTTTACAAACACCGCACCCATGGGAATGACCCCGTTGGTCAGGCCTTTGGCGGTGATCATGATATCGGGAACAATGCCATAAAAATCGGCTGCAAACGGGGTTCCAAGACGGCCAAAACCGGTGATCACCTCGTCAAAAATCAATAAAATTCCATGCCTGGTGCAGATATCTCGCAATTTTTGCAAGTAACCTTTTGGAGGAATGAGAACCCCGGTGGAGCCGGCCACCGGCTCAACGATTACCGCGGCAA
>WFPQ01000124.1 GCA_015487515.1 Hyphomicrobiales bacterium
GTTGCGGGGAGCGGGGCGATGGAGGAACTGGTCCGACGGGCGGCCGGGGGAGACCGGGCGGCCTTTGGCCAACTGGTTGCAGGCCAGTATGACTTTATCTTTGCAATTGCCTTCAAATGGTGTGGCAACCGGGAGGATGCAGAGGATATTGCCCAGGATGTCTGCATTAAACTGGCCCGCATAATCAGGGGCTATGACGGAAGGGCCGCTTTTTCCACCTGGCTGTACAGGGTGGTGGTAAACAGTGTGCATGACAGGCAACGCCAGGGAAGGCGCCGGCAAAAAAAGGTTTTTGCCCTAAGGGACATGACACCGGAAAAACTGCCGCCCGAACAGGAACAGAACGTGCTGCGGAATCAGTTGTGGGCGGCAGTGCTTGAATTGCCGCCAAGACAGCGTGATGCCGTGCTTTTGGTATATGGGGAAGAAAAGACCCATGCGGAATGTGCCCGGATAATGGATTGCGGGGAAGCAACCGTTTCCGGGCACATTCATGGGGCCAAGAAAAATCTGAAGAAGTTATTGCGGGCAATTTCTTGAATCGCGGGAAAATCCGATGGATGAAAAACGACTGAAATCGCTAAAAGAGCTCAAGGCACCGGCCGTAAGTGACCAGGCGCGGCAAAGGGCGATGGATCTGGCCATGGAAGAATATGACCGGGAATTCGGCAATGAAACCCACATGCAAACCAGTGGGGAAACCGGCGGGGAAGCTTTCAAGGCTGGCGGCCGGTCCTTTGCTGCTTCCGGCTTGAGCCGGGGTGAAAAAAATAATTTTGAGGCGGATAAAGGAAATGCTGCCGGGAAACGTCCCATGTCCATTGTCAACCGGATAAAAGGATATGTTTCAATGGATGCGCCTTCAAATGTTCGCTTTCCCATCGCCGCCACCCTTACCGGCCTGCTGGTCTTGCCGCTGGGGCTGGTGCTTTATCAGAACAGCGCCCTGACCCCGGTCAATTCCAGGGTGGGGCAGGAAATGCAGGTTTCCCCGGCACCCGGGCCGGCAACGCCGGTCCTGCAGGAAGAACAGAAGCTTGCAGTGCAGGATGAAATCAGCGAGGCCCCGGAGATGCGAAGGGGCACGGCAGGTGACGGGGCAGTGATGTCCACCGGGCAGGAATCCGCGCCGGCCGCCATCGGAAGGTTTGCGGTGCCGGATTCTCCCCTGCCCATGGTGCAGGCTGATGCGGTGCGGCAGGGGCAGCCCGGCAATGACCGGTTTGCCTCCTTTGAGGAAAACGCCATCAAATCGGTGATCAGCGACCCTGTCTCAACCTTTTCCATTGATGTGGATACGGCCTCTTATGCCTATGTGAGGCGGGCCCTGAACGAAGGAAGGCTGCCCGATCCCGATGCGGTGCGTATCGAGGAGATGATAAATTATTTCTCCTATGGTTACGAGGAGCCGCAGGACCGGCAAAATCCGTTTGCCACCCAGATCGAGATCACTCCAAGTCCCTGGAACGCTTCCAGCCAGTTGATGCGGGTGGGTATCAAGGGCTATGTGCCGCCTCCGGATCAGCGCCAGCCGGTAAATCTGGTATTCCTGATCGACAGTTCGGGTTCCATGGCATCTCCCGATAAATTGCCCCTGCTGAAGCGGGCATTTGTGCTTGCGGTAAATCAGCTTGATGAAAATGACAGGGTTTCGATCGTTACCTATGCGGGGCAGGCGGGGGTGGTTCTGGAGCCGACCCCGGCTTCTGACAGGGCAAGAATACTGGCAGCGCTGGAAAACCTGCATCCTGCAGGTTCGACCGCCGGGGCAGCCGGAATAAAGATGGCCTATTCCCTGGCCGAACAGGCAAGGCAGGAAGGGTCCCTGAACCGGGTGCTGCTGGCCACGGACGGGGATTTCAATGTGGGCATGTCGTCCAGTGAAGAATTGAAACGTTTCATAGAGGAAAAGCGCCGGTCGGGGATTTTTCTCTCGGTCCTGGGTTTCGGGACCGGCAATCTCAATGATGCCCTGATGCAGACCCTGGCCCAGAACGGCAATGGCAATGCCTATTACATCGACAGTTTCAGCGAAGCGCGCAAGGTCCTGGTCCAGGAGATAGGCTCGACCATTGTCACCATTGCCAGGGATGTGAAGATCCAGATCGAGTTCAATCCTGCCCTGGTGGCCCGGTACCGCCTGATCGGATATGAAAGCCGGGCCCTTGAACGCCAGGATTTCAATAATGACAGGGTCGATGCGGGAGAAGCGGGGGCCGGGCAGTCCGTGACCGCGATTTATGAACTTGTTCCGGTGGGAGCACAAGACCCTCTGATCGATCCGCTGCGTTACGGAAAACGGGTGACCCCGAATATGGGGGAAGAAGCTGCGATGGCAGGCGAAAGGGCGGATGAAATCGGTTTCTTCAGGCTGCGTTACAAGGGGCCGGAGGGGGGCGTTTCCAGGCTGGTTGAAATGCCCATTACCACGGACATGGTCCGCAAGGACATGAATGAAGCCAGTATCGATACCAGGTTTGCCATTGCCGTGGCCGCATTCGGGCAGAAGCTGCGCGGCTCGGTCTATGGGGGCAACATGAGCTATGGGCAAATTCGCCAGCTGGCCCTGCAGGCCAGGGGAAGGGATGAGTTCGGCTACAGGGCCGAGTTAATAAGGCTGGTTGACCTGGCCATGGCAATCAGTGGCCAGGAACAGGGGGCGGGATCCAAGGGGTCCTGACCTCCGGGATACTGACCTGAGGACCATGGTACTAACGTTTTACTAATCTTTAATCGTTAATATGGGGCCAGATCCCGCCGGGGACGGTTTCCTCCCACGGACCCGGCGGAAAAAAAAGCGCGCGCCATGACCTGGGTGCGCGCTGTTTTTATGGGACGGGTGGCAATGGGTGCTTGACAGGGGGCGGTGGTGAACCTTATGAAGCGCCAGATGTTTTTGCCGAATGTGGCCAGCTGCGGGATTTGCGGTTTTCATGGCCGGATGCGGTCTTAGCATTGCAACGGACCTGGTATTGCACCGGACCCGGCATTGCACCGGAAAGCAGCCTTGTTCGGGTTTTCCTGATAAACGGGGCGGGATAGCTCAGCTGGTTAGAGCAGCGGAATCATAATCCGCGTGTCGGGGGTTCAAGTCCCTCTCCCGCTACCAA
>WFPQ01000125.1 GCA_015487515.1 Hyphomicrobiales bacterium
CCCCAGCCCCGACAAGCCACCAGCCCCTTGAAGCGCCCTGAAGGCAGGGACAGGCAGAGCCATGCATTTCGTGCATGGCTGCCATGCAAAATTATTCCATTGAAAAACCGTGCCCCGTCCCCATATTCATCCCGACACAGGACGCTCCCCCCCTCCTCGCGTTCCTGTGGAAACTGCAGTATGATTGGAAACGATCACATGCATTATGGCTTCGACTGTTCAATCGGTCGAAGCCTTTTTTTTGCCGTCCCGCTTCCATGCACTCAGCGCATGGCTGCTATACCTTAATAATGTTTGTGCCTGAACCAGATATCAACCATAAAGGCCCTGTTGGACATCGGCCCCGGCACTCTCCCTCCTCCTCCTAAGGCCCGGGTCGATGACAACAAATGACGGACAGGTTGCATTTCCTCCCTCAACCTGGGCGTCTGGTTGATCAGACTCCCTCTGATTGCCGAAAAACTGAGATTTGGGTTTCCCATATTCTTTGGCTCCGCTCTTTCATTAGAGTGGAGCCCTTTTTTTGCCCTGCCCATTCAAAGGCCATGAACCGTCAAAACCGGATGGGCACATACCAAAGACAGGACCGGTCACGACCATCACATGAAAAGCGGCTGATCCTCCAATCCCGCATACATGTATGCGACCTGCTCCCCATATCCATTGTAAATCAGGGTGGGGACCCGCTCGCCGGTATGCAGCACCCTTTCCGTTGCCTGGCTCCAGCGCGGATGGGGAACTTCAGGGTTGACATTGGCCCAAAAGCCATATTCCCGGCCTTTGGAAATTTCTTCCCAGAACCCTACGGGACGTTCTTCGACAAAGGTAAACTTGACAATCGACTTTATAGACTTGAACCCGTACTTCCATGGCAGGTGCATCCTTATGGGGGCCCCCATGGAATTTGGAACCTGCCTGCCATAGGCCCCCACCACCAGGAAAGCCAGTTCATTGGCCACCTCGTCCATGGTTATGCTTTCCACATAGGGCCACGGATACCAGGGCTGACTGGCAATGCCATTGCCCATTTTCGGATCGCCAAAAGTCTCCATGCGCAGATATTTTGCGCTGCCCAGCGGCTCTGCCAGGCTGGCAAGCGTTGCAAAGCTGAAACCTATCCATGGCACGGTCATGGACCATGCCTCAACACACCTGAGACGATAAAGCCGCTCTTCCAGCCCGCCGACCTTTCTTATCAGTTCATCCACGTCCAGCGTCATGGGATTGTTGACCAGGCCGCCTATTTCCACCTGCCATGGCCTTGAAACCAGATTTTCGTTCGCATTGGCCCATATTCGCTTGTGGGAACCGAATTCATAAAAATTGTTATATCTCAGATTTACTTCTTCAGGGGTCAGTTCCCGATCCAGCTCATAGGCCTCGTTGCGCACCGCCTCCATGGGCGCCCGGCCCTCCTGGGCAATGGCCGCACCGCCAATGGCCGCACCGCCAATGGCCCCTGCCGCAACCCCTGCTGTTACCCCCTTCATCAGGGTGCGCCGGTTCAGATAAACATCCTCCGGCGTCGCATGATTTTCCTTCACGATCCAGCTGGGTATCGACTTGATCAACATTGCTCTATTCCCATCCGTTTGATTTGAGCGGACCTTGTCACACAAAAAAAAATTCGCAAGCAAATTCGTTTCAACTCGAAGTTACCATCAGTTTACCCCTTCCCCCCGGTTTACTCCCCTTAGACATGGGCGCATGTTCATGTCACTGCCATGATACCCTGCCCCGCTATTGCCCGTTGCCGCCTGCCACTCCCCATGCAACCAGGCCCATCCGCTCAAGGGGCCCTATCTCAAACCCTGGCAAAACTCCCGGATGCGACTTAATGCCTTTTTCAGATCATTGTCCGAGGCCGCATAGGAAAGCCGGAAATGTCCCCCCATGCCAAACGCTGCCCCATGCACCAGCGCCACTCCATTTTCGGCCAGCAGGGCCATCACGAAATCCTCGTCATTATCTATGGGCCGCCCCCCCTTGCTGGTCTTGCCGAAATGGTCCGAACAGGATGGAAACACATAAAACGCCCCGTCAGGCATCAGACAGTCCAGCCCTTCTATGGCATTCAGTTCCCTGACCACGAAATTGCGACGGCGCAAAAACACCTCCCGCCATTCCGCAAGAAAATCATTGTTCCCGTTCAAGGCCTCCAGCGCCGCCCATTGGGAAATGGAGGACGGGTTGGTGGTGGATTGCGCCTGTAACTTGCCCATGGCCGCCAATATCGGGCGCGGCCCGACACAATAACCGATGCGCCAGCCGGTCATGGCGTGTGATTTTGAAACCCCGTTCATGGTCAAGACCCGCGGGGCCAGTTCAGGGCAGGCCTGGGCAATGGTGAAAAACTCTTTGCCCTCATAAAGCAGTTGCTCATAAATATCATCGCTGAGCACATGAACCCAGGGATACTCCAGCAAGACTTCGCCCAGGGCCTTCAACTCATCCCGTGAATAGGCGGCCCCGGTCGGGTTGGACGGGGAATTGATTATCAGCCACTTGGTATTTTTGCTTATTGATCCTGCAAGAATTTCCGGCGTCAGCTTGAAACCGCTTTTGGCATCGCAATCGGCAAAAACCGGTTTCGCCCCGGCCAGAAGCACGATATCCGGATAAGATACCCAATAAGGGGTCGGAACGATCACCTCGTCCCCCGGATTGAGGGTGGCCAAAAGCGCGTTGAAAATAATCTGCTTGCCACCGGCTGCAACGAAACAGTCCTCGGCCTGCACGTCAAGATCATTGTCCCGCCTGAATTTTTCCGCCACCGCCCGTTTCAGTTCAACTATCCCGTCCACGTTGGTATATTTTGTTCTTCCTCCCTCTATGGCCCTTATTCCCGCCTCCTTTATCGCATCCGGGGTATCAAAGTCCGGCTCACCGGCACTGAGGGCAATGACATCCCTTCCCTCCCCGGCCATCTTCCGGGCCATTTGCGAAATTCCCACCGTGGCGGAAGGCTTTATTCTCTGCAGCGCTTTGGACAAAACAATCAACGGGCATCTCCCCTCAGTTTTCAGGCAACATTCAACCGGAGCGGACCAGACCAGGCAAACCAGTTATAACGACACATTGCCGTCACCAAATGGTACGCAAATTTCCCAAATCCCCCCATCAAATCCCCAAGATACCATCCCTTAATACCTTGACGTGACCGCTTGTCAAAACCCGATCCCCCGAAAGATTGCCCAGGGGCTTTCCCCTGAACCTGCGCCCAGTTCCAGCAAGGACCCGAAATGCCCAGACATGCCACCAACAACAATGACGGGTTGCCCGGCAACAGGAAATCAGCAGGCGACAGGGAATCAACAGGCCGGTCCGGCTTCAGGATAACCTATTTCACCCTTGCAATAATCACCGGAGCCGCCATTGCCACCCCCCCGGCCGCCGCCACCGACCTTTTGCCCGACAGCAACATCGGCGCCGTGACCATGATCGCGGCCATAGCCGTTCTGATGCTGGTGCTGGTTATCGAAATATGGCGGCAGACAGGAAAGAAAGCCATGCCGAAATCAGCACCCAGGCCTGTAACGTCCGGCAGGAAACGCCGCCCCCGCTTCTACTGAAACCTGGCAGGCCAAAGGGCCGGATTTACACAAAATCCGGCCCTGCTACAAAATTTAATGTAATTATTTCAGTTGGTTAACTCTACATTACCAGCCTTTCCAATTTTTCATCTGCTGGAAATATTACCGCAATTTGCCCCCCTTTATCCTGCAAGGCGATCAGACGCTGAATTGAACTGTGCTTGAACAAAACCCAACAAAAGGATTTTGACCATGAAAAGACTGTCAACCACAATTCTGGCAACGGCCCTTGTCGGCGCCGTCTCCCTGACCGCCCTGGTTGCCCCTGCCGCCCCCCAC
>WFPQ01000126.1 GCA_015487515.1 Hyphomicrobiales bacterium
GGGTTTCCGTTGCCATCGGGGGGGGGCCGCAGAATCCGGCCGCCAATGCCAGTTCCTTTGCCACGTTCATTACCAGCGTCATTTCCGGGGTCAGCGGTGTCAGTCTGAACGCCACCATCAATGCCCTGGAAACCAAGCGGCTGGTCAGAACCCTTGCCGAGCCCAACCTGACCACCCTTTCGGGGGTTCCGGCCAGTTTTCTGGCCGGGGGGCAGGTGCCCATAAGGGTGAACGATGCCAATGGCAATTCGACCCTGACCTATCGGGATTTCGGGGTGAGGCTGGAATTCACCCCGGTCGTGCTCGACGAGGGACGCATACAGATTCAGCTTTCGCCCGAAGTAAGCAATATCGGCAGTTTCACCGCCACGGGGGACCCCATATTCAATACCAGAACCCTGAGTGCGACCGTGGAATTGCGGGACGGACAGAGCTTTGCGGTGGCCGGATTGTTGCAGAATGACAATAATCTGAGCCAGAACCAGCTTCCGTGGCTGGGGGACGTGCCGGTGCTCGGCTCCCTGTTCAAATCTTCCAGATATCAGAAGCAGGAAACCGAACTGGTGGTGATCGTAACCCCGAGACTGGTGCAGCCGGCGGTACCGGGCCAACCCCTGGCAACACCGCTTGACAACAGTGTGCCGGCCAATGACGTGCAGTTTTTTGCCCTGGGCCAGATGGAAATCACCCCGCAGATAAAGCGGAACTTTGAAACCGGGGCCGGAACATCAGGGCCGTTCGGCTATATAATCGACCTTGGAGAATAGGGCGGGCAATGAACAAAAAATCATATTCAAGAGCCCTGATGGTCCTGCTGGGGACCGGAGCCATGACACTGGTTCTCAGCGGGTGTGACCTGTCCTATCTGGCAAACTCGGACCGGATCACCCAAGGGGCGGGTAATGGGGTAAAGGCCAACCTGGAGGGGCAGACCGTCAACCCTTCCAGCGATCAGCAATATGATGTTTCGGGACTGGGCAAAAACGGTTCCGTTATCGGTGCGCCGCCTCAAAATCCGTAAGAACAGGCGCTTAATCGCTTAATGAAGTCCGGTGGCGGGTTGTCGGGGGATTAGGAGATCAGACCCTTGAGGCGGCTGCATCGGAGAGCAACTGTATGTTGTTGGCGATGGTGAGGTTGTCCGGGTCAAGGGCTGCAGCCTTCCGGAAGTTTACCAATGCGGCCTGCAGGGAACCGCGCAGCATGTAGGAATAACCCATATTGTTGTAATACTGGGCGGTTTCGCCGGTTATCCTGCGCAGGGCGGCATAGACACGATCGGACAGGTCAAAGCGTCCCAGGCGGTCATAGGAGGCTGCAAGGCCCACATATCCTTGCGGGTTTTGCGGAGCAAGTTCGGTATATTTCTTGTAATAGGCGGCCGAATAGCCAAAATTGTTGTTCCTGAACTGGGAGCGGGCCTCCCTCAGGGCATTGGCAGCGCTGATGTTGCCGATGCCGGAAATATCGGCGATCTGGGCCGACTGGCCATTGAAGGCTCCCCCGCCAAAGCCGGTGGCAGCGCAGCCGGAAATGGAGAGCAGGGCAGCGGCAAGAATGCCATGTTTCAGGAATTTTGCGGTGCTCTGGTGCATGTTTGCCCCTCCGTAAGTTGTCTTTGCAAGACACGGGTCGGATCTGTTGGGGGCATGTAAGCACAGCCATGGTTACAGAATGTCAACGGGAACGGCTTGTTGGGGGACAGTTTTGATTCAGGGTAAATTTATCGTTATGGGCCGCATGATCAGCGGTCCTTGGGGGCATGGCCGGGGGCGTAATCGGCCGGATCGATGCTATCGGGGCGGCCGGCAAGAAACAGTTCGCAGCTCTGCCGGCCCGTCCGGGCAATCACCTTGCCGGACCTGATCACGGCCAGCCGGTTGGCGCGCAGACGAATGGCCTCGATCGGGTCATTGGCCTGAAACAGCACGAAATTGGCATAACAGCCCTTTTCCAGCCCGTAATTCTTCAGGCCCAGGGCCCTGGCGGCATTTTTTGTTACCGCGTCAAAACACCAGGCCATGTCTTTTCTTGATGAGAGTTGTCCCACGTGCAGCCCCATATGGGCCACGTCCAGCATGCAGGCCCGCCCCAGGGAATACCAGGGGTCCATGACACAATCGGAACCAAAGGCCACGTTGATGCCTGCTGCCTTCAATTCGGCAACTCTCGTCATGCCGCGCCGTTTGGGGTAGGTGTCGTGGCGTCCCTGCAGCATGATGTTGATCAGGGGGTTGGGGATGGCGCTGAGTTCTGCCTCGGCCATCAGGGGTATCAGCTTGGAAACATAATAATTGTCCATGGAGTGCATGGAGGTCAGGTGAGACCCTGCCACACGTCCCTGCAGCCCCAGCCGCCGGGTTTCAAAGGCCAGGGTTTCGATATGGCGGCTCATGGGGTCGTCGGTTTCATCGCAATGCATGTCGACCATCAGGCCGCGTTTTTCGGCCAGTTCGCAAAGGACCGTTATGGAACGGGCACCGTCCTGCATGGTGCGTTCGAAATGGGGAATGCCACCAACCACGTCCACCCCCATGTCAAGGGCCCGGACCAGGTTTTCCTCGCTGCCATCAGCGCGGAACAAACCATCCTGGGGAAAGGCCACCAGTTGCAGGTCCAGATAGGGGGCGACCTGTTTCCTTACTTCAAGCAGAGCCTGGACACCTTTCAATTCATCATCGCAGACATCCACGTGGGAGCGGATGGCACCGATACCCATTGCTATCGACAGGTCGCAATATTCAAGGGCCCGTTCAACGATTTCCTCAACGGTCTGTATGGGTTTGAGTTCCCCCCAAAGGCCAATTCCCTCCAGAAGGGTGCCGGAGACATTCATACGGGGGCGGCCGAGGGAAAGGGTGGCATCAAGATGAAAATGAGGATCGACAAGGGGAGGGGAGAGCAGATGGCCCCGGCCATCGATCGTGGTTCTTGCCTCGGCTTTTATGGCGGGTTCCATGGCAATGATGCGGCCGTTTTCGCAGGCCACGTCCAGATTGGTGCGGCCATCGGGAAGGGTGACGTTTTTCACGATCAGGTCAAAGGGCATTTCTTGCTCCCATTGTTTGCTCCCGTTGTGGATTTCGGACCTATCTCTGCCCCTTGAACCAGGGGTGCAGCAGGGCCCGGGGATATTCGGCCCGCCGGGCAACGATGACAAGGGCGATGATCGAAAGAATGTAAGGGGCCATCAGGAATACCTGGGAAGGAATTATGGCTCCGGCCTCGGTCTGCAGACGCACCTGTAGTGCATCGAACATGCCGAACAGCAGGGCACCCAGCAGGGCCTTGCCCGGCTTCCAGCTGGCAAATATCACCAGGGCTATGCTGATCCAGCCCCTGCCATTGACCATGCCGAAGAAAAAGGCATCAAAGGCCGACATGGTCAGAAACGCACCGCCAAGGGCCATGAGGCAGGACCCGGCAACCACGGCGCCAATGCGCAGGCCATAGACCGAAAGTCCCTGGGCGTTGACGGCTTCCGGATTGTCGCCCACGGCCCGAATGGCCACGCCCAGCGGGGTGCGGCTCATCATCCACCAGACAATAACCACCATGATGAGGGCCAGCCAGGTCATGGCGGTCTGCTGAAAAACCACCGGCCCCAGAAAAGGAATGTCGGAAAGAAAGGGGACATCCATGGGCTGGAAGGGCTGGATGCGGGGGGGAGAAGAAACATCGGGCAGGGCGGTGCGATAGATGAAGGAGGCGGAGGAGGTGGCAAACAAGGTTATGCCAAGGCCCGAAACATGCTGGGAAAGACCAAGGGGAACGGTAAGGATGGCATGGAGGAGGCCAAACATGCCACCGGCAGCAGCCGCAGCGATCAGGCCGACCCAGAGGGGAGCCCCCAGCCAGACCGTCATCCAGCCGGTCATGGCTCCAACCACGAAAATGCCCTCGATGCCAAGGTTCAGAACCCCGGCCCTTTCGCACAGCAGGGCTCCCAGAACTCCGAATATGAGGGGGGTGGCGATGCGCAAGGAGGCAACCCAGAAACTTTCACTAAGGAATATCTGCAAGATCTCGATCATTGGGTATCACTCTGTCTCTTACGCTCGAAACGGACGGAAAAACGGGTGAAGAATCCGCCGATCAATACGCAGATCAATGAAAGGGAAACCACGAGGTCGGCAAGGAAACTGGAAACTCCCATGGCCCGGCTCATGCTGTCGGCGCCTACAAAGATGGTGGCGATGTAAAGGGCGGAAATCACCACCCCGACCGGAGAGAGACCGGCCAGCATGGCAACGACAATGCCCGCATAGCCAAAACCGGGGGAAAGGTCGGCGGTCAGATAACCCTTGAGACCGGCCACTTCGGAAACCCCGGCCAGCCCGGCCAGGGCGCCGGAGCCGCAGGCAACCAGCAGCAGGGTGCGGTTGACATTGATGCCGGCATGGCGGGCGGCGGAGGGATTTTCGCCCACGGCGCGGATTTTCAGGCCCAGGACGGTCCTGGAAAGAATGATGGCCACGATGATGGCGGCAACCAGGGCGATTATCAGGCCGGCATGGATGCGCATGCGATCAAGAAGCCGGGGCAGGGCAGCCGAATCAATTATGGGCATGGACTGGGGCCAGCCCAGGCCCATGGGGTCCTTGAGGGGACCTTCGAGCATCATCTGCACGAAAATCAGGATTATGAAATTTAGCAGCAGCGAGGTGACAACCTCGTCGGCCCCAAAACGGGTTTTCAGCAATGCAGGACCAAGCATGCCCAGCGCTCCGGCCATGGCACCGGTAACAAGGACCAGGGGGATCATGAGCCACTGGGGGCCATCGACCATTCCGGTGCCGATCCAGACTGCGGCCATGGCCCCAAGATATAGCTGGCCCTCTGCGCCGATATTCCAGAGGCGGGCCCTGAAGGCCAGGGCAACGGCCAGGCCGGTGAACATGAGGGGAGTGGCCCGGGTCAGCATCTCGGTGAAGGAAAACACGGAGCCGAACACGCCAAAGAACATCTGCTGAAAGGCGGGAAGCACCGGAGCGCCGGCAAATGTCAGCGGGATTATGGCCAGGGCCAAAGCGGCCAGCGCCGAAATCACCGGGATATAAATGGTGGCAAGATAGGAGATGTTCTGTCTTGGTTCGATGCGTATCATTCAATCATGTCCGGTCATCAGCAAGCCTATTTCTGCCCGGTCGCGGCTGTCGGTTTTTTTGAGGGTGCCGTTGTGGGCAACGAATATCTGATCGCAAAGGGCAAGGATTTCGTCCAGGTCCTCCGAGATCAGAATGATGCCGGCCCCCCGTTCCCGGGCCTGCAAGAGGCGCTGGCCGACCTCGGCGGCGGCGCCAAAATCAAGACCCCGGGTGGGCTGGTTGGCAATTATGAGTTTTGGATCGGTGTCCAGTATGCGGGCCAGGATGAGCTTTTGCATGTTGCCACCCGAAAGCAGGGCGGTGCGGCTTTCGATCGAGGGGCCGCGAATGTCAAAGGTGTCGGAAAGGTTTTTTGCGTTCCGGTGAATGGAGCCATTGCGCAAGAATCCCAAACGGTTGAATTTCTTGTCCTCCAGCCTTTCAATGATCAGATTGTGGGCAATGCTCATATTGGCAATGACCCCGTCATGGTGGCGATCTTCGGGAATGCGTCCGATACCGGCATTGATCATGGCCCTGGGGGAGGTTCTGGTAATGGTCCTGCCGTCAAATTCCATGATGCCCGAGCGGGGACTGGCCAGGCCGGAAACAAGGGCGGCCAGGGCATTTTGCCCGTTGCCCGAAACCCCGGCAATGCCAACGATCTGGTGGCTGGCAACCTCAAGGTCAATGCCGTCAAGAACCTCGCTGGCCCGTTCGCCATGGGTCGAAACCCCGACCAGGCGCAATATGGTTGCCCCGGCCGCAATCTCCCTGCGTTCAACGGGCTGGCTGTCGGCTCCGACCATCATCCTTGCTATGGACCTGGTATCCGCTTCACTGGTCTTCATTTCTCCGACCTTGCGGCCATGGCGCAGCACGGCAATGCGGTCGGAAAAGGCCAGGACCTCGCGCAGCTTGTGGGATATGAAAATTACCGAAAGTCCCCTGGCGACCATGGTGCGCAGGGAGGAAAAAAGATTGTCGGCCTCCTGGGGGGTGAGCACGGCGGTCGGCTCGTCCAGCACCAGTATCCGCGCATCCCGGTAAAGGGCTTTCAGGATTTCCACGCGCTGGCGCTCGCCAACCGAGAGGTCGCCGACCTTTTCCTCAAGGGAAACCTTAAGGCCGGAATCCTCCATTATGGACCGGATCTTCTGGCGGGGCCCGTCAAGATTTCTGCCCAGGGAGAACAGGGGTTCGGCCCCGAGCAGGATATTGTCCAGAACCGTGAGGTTCTCGGCCAGGGCAAAATGCTGATGAACCATGCCGATGCGGGCGTCAATGGCGGCCTGGGGATGGCCGGGGGGCAGGGTGATCATGGCGCCGTCATCGGTGCGGACCTGAACGGTTCCCCGGTCGGGAGTATAATGGCCGAACAGCATGTTCATCAGGGTGGTCTTGCCGGCCCCGTTTTCTCCGAGCAGGGCAAGGACCTCGCCCTGGTGGAGTTCGAGGTCTATGCCGTCAGCAGCAATCACCGGGCCGAAGCGCTTGCTCAGCCCGGTGAGTTTCAGGATGATGTGGCCGGTTTCTGACACAGGGTCATTTTCCTTGCATCAATGTTTTGGACTCAGTTGTCCGAAACCGGTTCCGAATCATTGACGTTGACCCGGAACAGCCCGTCCATGATCTCCTGTTCGCGGGTCCTTACCAGTTCGACCACGTCGGCAGGAATCAGGCTCTCGTCCATGACGAGGGAACCGCCCCCGTAACCCATGAAGGAATACTGGCCATAGTCGGCAGCCTCGAAACGCCCTTCGGCCACGGCCGCAATGGCCCGGTCGACGGTCGGTGACATGTTCCACAGGGCGGAAGCAAGGATGGTGTCAGGATAATCGGCCGAGGTGTCGATGACATTGCCTATGGCCTTGAC
>WFPQ01000127.1 GCA_015487515.1 Hyphomicrobiales bacterium
CTCTGTGCCCCCGCACTCTGTGACGCCCTTCATACTGCTGCCCACAAGCCTTCACTGGCCGGGGCGCTCTGCGGATTGTTCCTGGGCCCGGAATTCGAACAGGGTTCTGAAGGCTCCGGGAACCAGCAGGGAAAGAGGATTTACCGAAAATTCCGGATTGGCCAGGCTCCCCCGCACCGCAAATGTCACCCCCAGCAATCCTTCACCCTCGCGTCCCCCCAGCAGGGGTCCCAATATGGGAATTTGCTGAAAGGCATTGTTCAGTTCGAACAGGGGAATATAGGTTCCCACGAGATCATATTGCCCCGCGTCGGTATATATGAAGCCCCGGGCGGTTCCTCCCTGCACTCCCCCGTCCACCACCGCATCAATGATTTCTATGCGATCCGGGCGACGGATGAAGCGGGCCCTGCCGGAATTGAAATCCACGCGGTTCTGGGCCGCTATCAGCTGGCGTGAATTGGGATTGTTGCCGAGCACCTGGATCACGTTTGCCTCGTCTATGATGGAAAAATCCCGCAAAACGAATTCTCCCCGGTCAACTCTTTCTGCCACATTGGTGGTCATGACCATGCTTCCCTCGCCGCCGGCCAGGCGCGAATAGGTCCCGACAAATCGCAACAATGTTCCAAGGTCGCCAAATGCCACTGACATCACGCGCCCCTCTTCCACATTGTTTGTCGTTATCGAGAGGGAATTGCTTCCACCAAACTGGGTCCGCAACTCGACCTTTTCCAGGTCCTCCCCATGCAGGACCAGGTCCGCATCAAGGTTTATCGCCGTCGTGCTGTAAAATCCCAGGGCCCTTTCGATGTTTATATCCAGCATCACCGTCTGATCGAAACCTGAGACCTGGGGACCGCCCGTTCCACCCGATTCAAGGGAAAAGAAGCGTCGCATCATTGGTTTCAGATCAAGCTGACGCCCCCGTAGCCTGACCGCATAACCATCATTGAGCGGGGTGACCCTTATCTGGGCGTCATCCCCCTCGTTCAGGACAAAGCGTGAAAAATCAGCCGACTGTAATCCGTTTTGCTGATGATAGACCATATCGCCCTGCATTCTGACTGTTCCGAACCCAAGGTCTATCTGGCTTATATTCACCAGCGGCTCATCAAAATTCACCAGGGCTTCGAGTCTGCCCTCCGTACCGGCAGCTTTGCTCAGGCCGATATCGGGTACATCCATGCTGGCATCTTTCAGGTCCACCGAGATCTTCAGGCTTCCATCACTCAGGGGCTGGCCGGTAAAACGCACCTTTCCCTCTATGAACTGGGTAACGTCGAAACCGAATTTTTCAAAATCCCTCGCATCGAACAGGGCGGAAACCCTGATATCCGGCTCGCTCCCTTCATTCAGGGCCCCGGAAATGGAAAAGTCCGTTTCCAGCCCGTTGAGTCTTAAAGGCCCTTCTATCTGGTAGTTATCCTGATCAAGCCTGAAATCCAGTTGCCCGTCAGAAACCTTGAAATCCGCAACCGGCCTGGCACTGGCAAAATCCCTGATTCTTCCCTCCAGGTCATAGGCCATGTCCTGCACCGCATTGTCTTGTCCCTTCAACAATATCCGCGCGTTCACAGAAGTATCCACCACCCCTTCAAGAACTGCCGGATCGACGGGCAGATCCATGTCGTCCAGCATGCCGGGGGCAGAGGCCTCCTGTATTGCACCAAGGGCACTGATCGGAGCATTTATATCCCCCCGAAAGAAAAACACGCTGCTGTCATCTTCTCCCCAGGCAATGGAAAGGCTCGAATCACTGATCGAAAGGTCCCCCCCATCCGTTGGCAGCATCGCCCTGCTGAACCGAACCGTCGTTCCCCTTTCATCGACCCGTAAATGGGTGAGGCCCAGGACCTCCAGCGGCTCCAGTTGCTCACCCAGCCGAAACCTTACTCCCTCGGCCATCATTTCCACGTTCATCGACCCGTCGGGCAATTTGATGTCCTCACCCTCGCCCTGCAGGCTTCCGGCCTGTAACCTGAAGCGCATTTCCGAGGCATTGACCCTGCCATCCAGCACGTTGGCAACAAACCAGTCCCTTGTTCCCCTTCCGATGAAATATGGCCAGATACGTTTGAGATCATCGGCACTGGCCCCCTCGGTGGCCACGTTCAGATTGATGCCTATGCCCGATTGCAACATGTCAAGCCGCCCCGAGGTAACCAGCTTGAAATCATCCCTGCTGGCAGCAAAACTGTCGATGCCGATGGCCCCGTAAAGCGGGGCCGACCAGCCCACAAACTGCATTTTCCTTATGGGCTTTTCCGGCTCTTCCAGATCATTTGGCCACAGTCGGACATTGGCGAGGCCAACCGACATGCGCATTGTCGGGCCGAAATTCTGATCCAGTCCCATGGAAAATACCCCGGAAATGTCGGCCGAAGAACGGCCGGCCTGAAAGCGGGTCCGCTTCATGGTGAACACTCCGCCTTCCGCATCCCAGTCTATTTCCATGGGGCTGGCCACTACCGGAAAATTGTCCTCCTGGATTCTGAGGAACATCCCGTTCATGTCGACCAGGAAACTGCCCCCCGAAATACGGTTTTCCTCCGGCCTGCCCATTTCCACATCAACCACCACGCCCCCCGTTCCACGCAGCGCCAGCATGGCATCGGGGTCATCCATGAACGGCACGAAAGCCGAAAAATCCAGGTTTTCGATCTGGTTTACAAGGCGCGAACTGCCATCGGGCCTGACCGTTCGCAATATGGTTCCCTCCATGAGTTCGCCGCCTATTTCCGC
>WFPQ01000128.1 GCA_015487515.1 Hyphomicrobiales bacterium
GGGCTATCATGCGGGCCGCATCGCCGATTGCATGGCAACCGGTGGAACAGGCGGTGGAAACCGCGTGATTGGGGCCCTTCAGGCCATGGCGAATGGAAACATAACCGGATGGAAGATTTATCAGGCGTCCCGGGATGAAAAACGGGCTTATGCGGCGCGGACCACGCTCTTCGAGCAGAACCGCGGCGCTGGCAATGCCGCCGATGCCGCCGATGCCCGAGCCTATCATCACGCCGCTTCTTTCCTGCTGGGCAGAAGTCCTGGCCTCGTAGCCCGCATCCTCAAGGGCCTGGGTGGCCGCGGCCATGGCATATACTATGAAAGGATCGACCTTGCGCTGCTCCCTGGGATCCATCCAGTCATCGGGGTCATACTTGCCATCGCCGGTGGAGCCGAGCGGAACATGGCAGGCAATCTGGCAGGCCAGATCGTCTACCCGGAATCCATCAATGCGCGAGGCGCCGCTCTTTGCGGCAAGGATATTGTTCCAAACGGGTTCAATACCAACGCCGAGCGGCGAGACAATTCCCATGCCTGTGACAACAACACGGCGCATTTTCATGTATGGAAAACCTCCAGGCAAAGAGGTCTTTAAGAAGTGGCCTTGGTCAAAAATTCGACTGCATTGCCAAAAGTCTGAATGGTTTCCGCGGCATCATCGGGAATCTCGACAGAAAATTCTTCTTCAAAAGCCATGACCAGTTCAACCTGATCGAGCGAATCGGCACCCAGATCGTCAATGAAACTCGCATTGTCGGTGACTTTTTCTGCTTCAACGTTCAAGTGTTCAACAACAATCTTGCGCACGCGGTCTGCGACATCGCTCATATTCAAATCCTTTTTTCTATAGTCCGTTATCTAGTGTTTAATCGTTCCGGCACAATATTTCCATACCAGTTATTTCAATATACGGGGCCGGACCATGAGCAAGCTACCAGCAACTTGGCATCGACTGATCTGATCCTCACAGGAAATGCCGCCCTAACATAAATTATTGGCTTTGGCCATATCGTGTTTTGCGACTTTTCAGAGGACCGTCATTTTTTTGTTTTGTCCCCGTTTCAGCCCATCCTAGACCATCAGCATGCCGCCATTTATGTGAAGGGTCTGCCCGGTTATGTAGGCTGCCTCATCGGAAGCCAGAAACAGGGTGGAATTGGCAACCTCCCGGGCGGTGCCGAGCCGGCCCGCGGGAATCTGGGCCATTATGGCATCGTGCTGCCTTTCGTTCAGTTCGTCGGTCATGGCGGAAGCTATGAAGCCCGGCGCTATGGAATTTACCGTGATGTTGCGCGAGGCAACTTCCTGGGCCAGGGATTTGGACATGGCAATCAGGCCGGCCTTGGAAGCTGCGTAATTTGCCTGTCCACCATTGCCGGCCACTCCCACCACCGAGGAAATCCCTATTATCCGGCCATTTCTCTGTTTCATCATCGGGCGCAACACGGCCCTTGAAAGGCGAAAGGCCGCCGTGAGGTTTACGAGCAGAACCCGCTCCCACTCCTCGTTCTTCATGCGCATGAAAACATTGTCCCGGGTCATGCCCGCATTGTTTATCAATATGTCAATGCCACCCATGGTCTGAACTGCCCTTGAAGCCAACTGGTCAACCGCGTCAAGATCCGAAAGGTCACAGGGCATGACATGGCTTTCTCCGGGAATCTGCGATGAAAGCTGCTCGAGCTTTTCGAGCCTGGTACCGCTGAGACAGACCCGGGCACCAGCCTGGGAAAGAACCCGGGCAATCTCGCGGCCAATGCCGCCGCTGGCTCCTGTTACAAGGGCGCGCTTTCCGTTCAAATCAAACATCGTCTCTTTCTTCTCCGTTGATCCTGGCAACAAGGGTGGAAATTTCAGAAGGAGTTCCCACAGCCAGGGTCTCCATGTTGCGGTTGATGCGGCGGGCAAGACCGCTAAGAACCCGTCCCGATCCGGTTTCGATCAATTGTTCAACTCCGCCTTCTTCCGCCAGCCAGTTGACCACTTCGCGCCAGCGCACCATCGAAGTGACCTGCCTGATCAGGCATTTTCTTATCTGGCCCGCATCAGAAAGGGGAGAGGCAAGCACGTTGCATATTATGGGAACCACCGGATCCTTCATCTGGACCAGGGCCAGGGCGTGCTCCATTTCCTCGGCCGCCGGGGCCATGAGAGAACAGTGAAAGGGAGCGCTGACAGGAAGCATTATGGCTCGTTTGGCCCCGGCAGACTTTGCCAGCTCCAGGGCCCGCTCGATAGCGGCAACCACGCCGGAAACCGCCACCTGCCCCGGGGCATTGTCGTTTGCGACCTCACAAACACCGATCTGGCTGGCATTCCTGGCAATGTCCATGACCGCGGGAAGGTCAAGACCCAGAATGGCCGCCATGGCGCCGGAGCCAACCTGGACCGCCCTTTGCATGGCATCACCCCGGGTGCGCAGCAGACGGGCCGTATCGGCTATGGAAAAAGTGCCGGCCGCACAAAGGGCCGAATATTCGCCCAGGGAGTGACCGGCAACAAAATCCGAATCCCTTTCAATGCTTATGCCCCTGCTCTCCAGTACCCTGACAACCGCCATGGAAACGGCCATGAGAGCAGGCTGTGTATTCCTGGTCAGGCGCAGCTTGTCCTCGGAACCTTCAAAAATCAGGGAGGACAGGCTTTCTCCAAGGGCATCGTCAACCTCTTCGAACACCTGCCGGGCCTCGGCAAAGTCCTGGAAGAGTTCCAGCCCCATGCCAATGGCCTGGGAACCCTGACCGGGAAAGGTGAATGCGCGCCTGTTCATTGTCTGCACCTTCATTGTCTGCACCTTCAGATTGTCTGTACCTTCAGATTGTACCAGATTGTACCAGTTCAAATCCGCCCATTACATCCGAGGGCCGCAATTGCCAGATTTATCCGCCCACGGCAAGCCTCTTGCAGCCATGGACGCTTGCATATTCACATGACAGTCGGGGCCGGGAGCAAGTTATTGCCCGCCATGGACAGTTGCAAGGGCATAAAAATCCACAAACCACTTGCGTTTTTCTTCGCATGGTCATATGACGCGCCATGCATTTGTTTGGCCGGGGGCTGAACGGAGAGCCGACATGTCCGGCAAGTGGATTTTTCACCCTCTCCCGTGTTCCCGCTCTTTTGAAGAATTCTTTGAACGCCTTTTTTCGGATGTTTCAAAGAGGCTTTGCGCCGGCGATGCATGGCCTGTCTTGGCAACCTGTCTTGGCAACCCGTCTTGGCAACCCGTCTTGGCAACCTGTCTTGGCAAAACGTCCCGCACCACGTTACGCGGTATGCCCTGGCTGAAACGGGCCGATTGCAAACTTGAAACTCAAAGGGAAAAAGGCGTCAATGGCTTTTTACGAACACATTTATCTTGCCCGGCAGGACGTGTCGGCGCAGCAGGTCGAGGAATTGACCGCAAATCTGGTAAAGATACTGGAAGAAAAGGGCGGATCGGTCGTCAGCAAGGAATATTGGGGACTCAAATCCCTGGCCTACAAGATCCGCAAGAACCGCAAGGCCCATTATAC
>WFPQ01000129.1 GCA_015487515.1 Hyphomicrobiales bacterium
AAACAAGGCACTGCAACGGGCAGACCAGATTCAGACCATGGAAAAGCTGGACGGCATGGAAACTACCTACCTGGATTTTTTCGTCCCGATAATCGCCGACGGGGTAGCGGGATTTGGCGGGGCACTCAATGTTTTCGAATTGATGAAGGCAATGATCGAAGCGGGTGCGGCGGCGGTGCATTTCGAGGATCAGCTGGCTTCGGAAAAGAAATGCGGGCATCTGGGGGGCAAGGTTCTGGTGCCGACAAAAACTTTTGTCAAAACCCTGAACGCAGCCCGGCTGGCCGCCGACGTGATGGGGGTGCCAACCCTGATAATGGCGCGCACGGATGCGGAAGCGGCGCGGCTGATAACCTCGGATGTGGATGAACATGATGCCCCCTTCATTACCGGGGAACGCACCGAGGAGGGATTTTATGAGTTGAAGGGAGGTTTTGAATGCGCCATTGCGCGCGGTCTGGCCTATGCGCCCTACGCGGACCTGATATGGTGTGAAACCTCGACCCCGAGTCTTGATGATGCGCGCCGGTTCGCCGAGGCGATCAAGCGGGAATTTCCCGAGCAGATGCTGGCTTACAACTGTTCGCCTTCCTTTAACTGGGCAAGGCATATGGGGGAAGAAGATATGGCAAAATTCCAGCGTGAACTTGGCGCCATGGGATATAAATATCAGTTCATTACCCTGGCCGGCTTTCACAATCTTTCGCTGAGCACGTTCAGGCTGGCCCGGGATTATGGAAAAGAGGGCATGAAGGCCTATAGCAGATTGCAGCAGGAAGAATTTGCAGCCGAGGCCAAAGGGTTCAGCGCCACCCGCCATCAGCGCGAGGTGGGCACTTCGTATTTCGATGGAGTTTCGCTGGCCCTGGGACAGGGAAGATCCTCGACCATTGCCATGGCCCAGTCAACGGAGGCGGCCCAGTTTTAGGAAGGGCTTTGGCAGGAGCTCTTCAGCACGGGGCTTTTGCCGGGGCCGAGGGATTCAATAAGTTGGGGCTTTTTCAGCAATCGGTCTTGGCCTTGGGGCAAAGGTTGGGTAAGCAGGGCGAAATTTTCCGGCGGTGGCATGATGCTGCCGCCTGCCTGTGATTTTGGGGGCCCCATGCCATATTCCAGTCTTTTCGGTCTCAAGGTCGATGTGGATCTTGTAAATTTTGTTGAAAATGAAGTTTTGCCGGGCCTTGATGTAAGGGCCGAAACATTCTGGCGCGGCCTGGCAGACCTGGTAGTGCAGGCCGGACCCCGCAACAGGGAATTGCTGACTTTTCGAGAGCAGTTGCAGGAAAAAATCGACCTGTGGCACAGGGAAAACGGTCCCGTTGCCTCTGATCCGGAAAAATACCGGGAGTTTTTGCGCTCCATAGGTTACCTGGCGGAAGAACCGGGAGACTTTTCCATAGAAAAAAACAGGATGGATGAGGAAATTTCCTCCATATGCGGGCCGCAACTGGTGGTGCCGGTTTCCAATGCCCGTTATGCGCTCAATGCGGCAAATGCCCGCTGGGGCAGCCTGTTCGATGCGCTTTATGGCACCGATGCGGTGGAATTTGACGGGGAACTCGCACCGGGAAAAGGGCACAACCCCAGGCGGGCCAGGGAAGTTTTTGCCCGGGCCGCTTCTTATCTTGACCAGGCCTTTCCACTTAACGGGGCCAGCCATGGGGATGTGGTAAAATACAGTGTTGACAGGATTGAAGGCAAGACGCGCCTGAGCATCGAGACCAGCGAAGGCAAAAGGGTCGAACTTGCAGACAAGAATGGCTTTGCCGGCTTTGCCTCGGACGGGGAGCGCCTTTCCATATTGTTGCGGCACAGGGGAATGCACATGGAACTGGTGGTCGATGGCGGCAGTTTCATCGGCAGACAGCACAGGGCCGGGCTGGCCGACATAATGGTCGAGGCGGCCATGACCACCATTGCCGATTGTGAAGACAGCGTTGCGGCGGTCGATGTCACGGACAAGATCGGGGTTTATCGCAACTGGCTGGGCCTGATGAAGGGGGATCTTTGTGAGAGCTTTGAAAAGGGTGGCAAAAAAGTCGAGCGCCGTCTGAACGGGGACAGGAAATATATCGGACCGGATGGAAACGGGTTCAGGATCAAGGGAAGGGCCCTGCTGCTGGTAAGAAATGTGGGGCACCTGATGAGCAGTGACATGGTGCTGGAAGAGAATGGCAGCGAGGTGGGAGAGGGCATAATCGATGCGGCCATGACAACCCTTTGCGCCATGCATGACCTGAAAAAAAGCGAAGGGGTGCGCAATTCCACCTGCGGATCCATTTATATCGTCAAGCCAAAAATGCATGGTCCGGAGGAAGTCAGGCTGGCCTGTGACATTTTTTCAATGGTTGAAACCATGCTGGGGCTGGCAAAAAACACCATAAAAATCGGCATCATGGATGAGGAAAGGCGCACATCGGCCAATCTGAAAGCCTGCATATTCGAGGCCCGGGAGCGGTTGTTTTTCATAAATACCGGATTTCTGGATCGCACGGGGGATGAAATTCACACCTCGCTCAGGGCCGGGCCGGTGGCGCCAAAGTCTGAAATAAAGGCCGAACCCTGGATCAGGGCCTATGAGGACCGGAACGTGCTGATCGGGCTTGCCTGCGGGTTGTCCGGGGTTGCGCAAATCGGCAAGGGCATGTGGGCCATGCCCGATGAAATGGCAAACATGCTGAAAAGCAAGGCAGAGCAGCTTGAACAGGGGGCAAATTGTGCCTGGGTGCCCTCGCCGACCGCGGCGACCCTGCATGCGCTGCATTATCACCAGGTGGATGTAATGGCGGCGCAGGAGCGGCGCCGTGATGAAAAGACGCCGGGCCTTGATCAGCTGTTTTCAATGAAGGTGATCGATCCGGGCAGCCTGGATGGGGAACAGATTGCCCGCGAACTGGAAAACAATGCCCAGGGGATTCTTGGTTATGTGGTGCGCTGGATAGACCAGGGGGTGGGTTGTTCCAAGGTGCCTGATATCAATGACGTGGAACTGATGGAAGATCGGGCGACCTTGCGCATTTCGTCCCAGCACATTGCCAACTGGCTGGCCCACGGGCTGGTCGACAGGGAGCAGGTCATTGCCTGTTTTGAAAAAATGGCAAAAATCGTTGACGGGCAGAATGCGGGCGATGATCAATATCAGCCCATGGACGGGAATTTTGAAAAATCCATAGCTTTCAGGGCGGCGCTGGAACTGGCCCTTGAGGGAGCAAGCCAGCCATCGGGCTATACGGAGCCGATCCTGCACCGGCGGCGAAAGGAAAAGAAGGCGGGCCGATAGGGCTGCTCTGCTCATCTTTTGCCTGCTTTCGCCGGATTCCTGCGGAAATGGTAAAACGGGTTTTTGCAAGGGGATTTCAAGGGATTGAAAGGGGCTATGGCGATGGAGCAGTTCCTGGGAGCCGGTGTTTGCCATTGGTGATGGTGGTGGTCTGGCCCAGATCCATGACCGGCAATGTAATGGAACTTTGGTAATTTGGTCCAAAGAACAGTTCCTGCCTGGCCTTTTGCATCCTTGTGGCCGAACCTATGGGTTCATCGGTGCCAAGATTGCGGGCAAAGCGGGGGTGGGCACCGCTGGAAACCTGCAATCTCATGGCATGGCCGCCGGGAAATGTGTGGGCCGTGGTGTGCAGGTAGAATTCTATCCTCATGACATCGTTCTGGTCCGGGGCGACTTTACCGGGTACCAGGCGGATTATGGCGTCACAGATGTTGGTTGAGACACCGTTTTTATCGACATCACAGATCCGGGCAAAAAAATCGGTATATTGGAGGGAGGAGCGAACGAACAGCCTTGTTCTTATCCTGCCGACAATGGTCAGGGGGGATTTCAACGGGGCA
>WFPQ01000130.1 GCA_015487515.1 Hyphomicrobiales bacterium
ACCAGGACCTGGGCACTTGCAGGCAGTTTTTTGCAGGGGGGGCTTTGGCGTCTGGTTCTGGTTTTTTCAAGGCTGACCTTGGCCTTGGCATTTCTCCTCTACTGGGAAGGGTGGTTTCTGCCGTTGCAGGTTCAGCCGGTGTGCTGGTGCTTGCGGGCTGTGCTTCGGTGGGCTCCTTTGCAGGCTTGCCCTCGGTGCCGGCCGGGGTCGATACTTCACTTTTCACGGCTTCGACCGGAACTGCGGTCGAAGAGCAACTTGATCAGGAAATGCCTGCCCAGTTGCAGGGTAACGGACAGGACCAGGGCGCAGGTTCCGGCAATGGTCCGGCTGGCGGCTCAAGCGGTCCGTATCTGCCTCCGGGCAATGTCGGCGGCTCCGTGGGTTCGTCCCCCTTTGCCGTTGCTTCAGTTCCAAGATCACAATTGCCGCCTCCGGTTCCGGGCAACTCTGCCCTTGCGGGCGGAGCGGCCGGGTCAGCCCCGCTTCAAACCACATCCGTCGGGAGTCAACAAACCATGTCTGCTCAAACCCAAACCGCAATTCCTGCTGCACGAGTAACGCAGCCGTTTCAGGACAACCCCGTTCCAAGGGTTGCATCTCCGGGCGGTTCGCCAAGCCTTGGGGGGGCGCCCGGTGGCGTTTACAGGCACAAGGTCGAATCCGGGGAGTCCCTTTATGCGATTGCCAGGCGCTACAATGTCAAGACCGATGACATTGTCAGGGCCAACAGCCTGACTTCTGCCGACCAGATATTCGTCGGGCAGCAGTTGATAATTCCCGGACGCGAGGATCTCCTGGCTGCCGGTGCCGCTTCCAGTCCGGCGCAGGTTTTACCCTTGCGGCCAAATGATGACGCCGCTGCGTCAAAGCCGGAACAGGCGGCCGACCAGGCAAATACGCCCCGGCAGCCGGCACGGGTGGCAAGCATATCGCCAACGCCACCTGCCGAGGCGGCAAGGAACAATCCGGCTTCGGTGGATGGTGCCTTCCGCTGGCCGGTAAATGGCCGGGTGATAGTAGATTTTGAACAGTCCAGGCGGACCGGCATCAATATCGAGGCGCCAGAAGGGGCCGCGGTCAGGGCAGCAGAGGATGGCGTCGTGATTTATGCGGGTGACGGCATCGAGGGTTTTGGCAACCTGATTCTGGTGCGTCATGCCAACGGATATGTTTCTGCCTATGCCCATCTTAAAGGATTTTCGGTTTCCAGGGACGATCAGGTGCGCCGTGGAGACCAGATCGGGACGGTTGGCATGACCGGTTCCGTCAGCAGGCCACAACTGCACTTTGAACTGCGCCAGGGCGCGACACCAGTCGATCCCATGCCGCTGCTGGCCTCCTAAGTGCAAAAAGGGGCCAGGTGAGATATTCATCTGGCCCTTTTCACATGTCACTGAACTTTACCTTTGCAGGTGTGGTCCCTAGAGGGTGTTTTCAGGGCCGTTATTCAAGATTTTTACCAAGTTCTCCGGCCAGTTGCCTGATGAACTGAATGGCCACCCTGCCGGAGCGGGAGCCGCGGGTCAGGGCCCATTCCAGGGCCCTTGAGCGCAATTGGGAAGGCTCGATGTCTATCCGGTAATAATCGGCATAGCCGGCAATCATTTTCAGATACTGGTCCTGGGAGCAATTATGAAAACCCAGCCAGAGGCCGAAGCGGTCTGAAAGGGAAATCTTTTCGTGAACCGCCTCGGCCGGATTTATGGCGCTTGAGCGTTCATTTTCCATCATGTCCCGGGGCATCAGGTGCCGCCGGTTTGAGGTTGCGTAAAACAGGGTATTGGGGGGGCGTCCCTCCAGGCCCCCGTCCAGTATGGTCTTGAGGGATTTGTAGCTGGCTTCTCCGGGTTCAAAACTGAGATCATCGCAGAATATGATGAACCGGGCAGGCAGGCTGCCAAGAATACGCATAAGGGCGGGAAGGGATCCTATGTCCTCGCGGGATATTTCCACCAGTACGAGCCTTTTGAGGTCCTTGTCGCTGCGACTTGCAATTTCCCCGTGCAGGGCCTTTACCAGAGAACTTTTGCCCATGCCCCTTGCTCCCCACAG
>WFPQ01000131.1 GCA_015487515.1 Hyphomicrobiales bacterium
CGGGGTTTCGCTTTCCGGTGAACTGGCCGCAGGCACCGCAACCCCTGCAAGACTGTTGCCGAAATATCTGAAGAATTCGGAATCCGGCGAAAGCACCAGCGAGGTGTCATCTCCGCCCACCGAATTGCGATAGGCCTCAAGGGAGCGGAAGAATTCGAAGAATTCCACGTCCCTGTTATAGGCCTCGGCAAAAATGCGGTTGCGCTCCGCATCCCCCTCACCCCGGGTGATTTCGGATGCCCGGTTGGCCGTTGCCACGATTTCTATGGCCTGGCGGTCGGCCACCGCCCGCAGTCCCTGGGCCAGTTCCTGCCCCCGGGCCCGGGCCAGGGCTGCCTGGGCCAGGCGTTCCGCCTTCATCCGGTCAAATGTCTGCGAAGAAACCTGGGCCGTAAGATCGGTCCTTAACACCCTGACATCGACTATGTTTATGCCGAGTTCGGACATGTCCGAACGCAGTATGTCCCGGGTTTCCACCATCATTTCCGTTCTGGCCGCACTCAGGGCCGCATTGAAATCGCGCTTGCCGTAAACCTGGCGCAGGGCCGCATCAAATCGGGTGGCGATGCGCCGTTCGGCGGTCTGCAGGTTGCCCGCAACGCTCTGGCGGAACTTAACCGGATCGTCGATCCTGAAGGTGACGAAGGCATCCACCACGTAGAACTTGCCATCGGAAACCTGCAGCAGGATATCATCCAGGTCATAACGCAACAGCCTGTCTTCTATTATCTGCACCGCCTCCACTATGTCGGTCGGGATCTTGAAATAAAGCCCCGGTTCGGTATGCACCCTGGTGATTTCCCCAAATCGGGTCACGATCGCCTGGTCGCGCTCGTTGACCACGAATATGGAAGAGAAAAACAGGTAAATCGCACCAACGATTACTACAATCAAAATAGCCAGCTTGTTTTTCATGATCTAGTTCCCCTGCACACTGGCATTCTTGCGCAATTCGGGAAGTGGCAGATAAGGCACCACTCCCGTTCCCGCATCATTCTCGATTATCACCATGTTCGATGAACCAAGAACCTGTTCCATGGTTTCAAGGAACAGGCGCTTGCGGGTGACTTCGGGAGCCTTTGCATATTCTTCATATATGGAAAGGAAGCGCGCGGCCTGACCCTCGGCCTCCTTGACCACCCGATCCTTGTAGGCTGCCGCATCCTCGGTTATCTGGGCCGCCTCACCCCTTGCATTGCCAAGCAGGGTGTTTGCATACTGGCGCGCCTCTTCCTGGAACCTGTCCTCGTCCTGCTGGGCCCTTTGCACCTCGTCAAACGCATCGGCAACCTCGGCCGGCGGCGCCACCTGCTCGATGGCCACCCTGGAAATGGTTATGCCTGCCCCGTAGGAATCAAGGATCGACTGGGTGATGTTCTGGACCTCCAGATTGACCCCTTCCTTGTCATCCCTGAAAATGTCGTCGGCCGGACGCCGTCCCACCACCTCACGCATGGCGCTTTCGGCGGTCTTCCTGACCATGGCGGCCGGATCATCCACGTTGAACAGATAGTCAATGGGATCATTTATTCGCCAGAGGATGGAAAAGGACACGTCAACGATATTCTGGTCCCCCGAAAGCATCAGCCCTTCGGCACCACGCGGACGTCCCCCGATCACCGAGGCCACGTTGGTCTGGTTTTCGGTAATGGCCACCTTTTCTACGGTTTCGACCGGCCACCATATCATGTGCAGGCCCGAAGCGCTCAATTCTTCCTTGGGTTTGCCGAAAACCATCTCGACCCCGATCTCCTGGGGTGCCACCTGATAGATTGCCTGGGTGGCCCAGAACACAACGGCGGCAATAACCGCCCCCACGAAAAACCACTTTCCGCCCGGCAATTCCCCGCCAAACTGGTCCCGGCCCCTTTTCAGCAATTCCTCCAGGTCCGGCGGGGTTCCGCCACCACCGCCTCCCGCTGGTCGCCGCGGACCGCGACCGCCCCCGGGCGACTGCCCCCACGGACCGCCGCCCCTGTTTCCACCGCCATCATTATCCCAAGCCATGTCGGCCCTTTCATCTGGTTGTTGAACTCAAATCCCGCCCTATATAGGCCCCTATCGGCCCCTGATCAATGCACATTGGCGTTTGCAGACAGATAAACTTTGATCGAATATTCCGCCTGGTCATTGACATCGGCAAAAACCGGCAGTTCCCGCTTCAGCCGCCACCTTGCCGGGTCTATCTCCGGGAATCTGGTTACCCTGTCCCCTTCCCCGAACCTTACATCCATTTCCACATGGCTGATTATCATCTGCCCGGCCACATCCATTGCCATTTCATATATCTCCCCGCCCCCTATCACCATGACCTGATCGACCCCATCGGCAATGGCGATTGAACGGGCATGGTCCAGCGCCCCCTCAAAATCATTGATCACGATCACCCCGTCCGGCTGATAACCCTTCTGCCTTGAAACCACTATGTTGGTTCTGCCCGGCAGTGGCCGGCCAAGGGTTTCATATTGCTTGCGCCCCATGACCATCGGCTTGCCCATGGTCATGCGCCTGAAATGGGCAAAATCCGAAGGAATTCTCCAGGGCATATCCCCGTTCACTCCAATCACCCCATTACGCGCCACCGCCGCAATTATTGTCATGCCGATTTTTTGCAAGACCTTCTTATCGCTCATTACGCCTCACCAAGCCGCACCAGCGCCTCCCCATCCAGTCGGCAAACACTCCACTCGTCCTGCATTTCAGCGCCCAGCGCTTTATAAAAATCAATAGATGGTTCATTCCAGTTCAATACCCACCATTCAAGACGCGCCAGACCCTCATCACGGCATTTTTCTGCCAGATGGCCCATCATGGCTTTGCCAATACCGTTTCCGCGCACATCAGGGTCCACAAACAGGTCTTCCAGCCAAATGCCGTGTTTTCCCCGGAAAGTGGAAAATGTATAATACCAGAGCGCAAACCCGACGGGTTGCCCATCAATCTGAGCAATTTCACAAAACACCCGCGCAGACGGACCGAACAATTCCCGTGCAATATCTTCTTTATTTGCCTTTACCTCATGCTCCAGCTTTTCATATTTTGCCAGTGCACAGATAAAATCAAAAACCAGCCCCTCATCGCCTTTCACGGCTTTTCTTATGGAAACACTCATACCGAAATTGCAGCCTTTATTCCCGGTTCAGCCTCATAATCAACAATCAAAAAATCCTCATATTCAAAATCATTCAGAGATATACGCTGATTCAAAATCTCGAGTTTTGGAAGCGGCTTTGGTTTTCTGGACAGTTGCAGATCGGCCTGTTCAAAATGATTCCTGTATAAATGCGCATCCCCGAGGGTATGAATGAATTCCCCTGCCTCCAGATCACAGACCTGGGCCACCATGTGGGTGAGCAATGCATAGGAGGCGATATTGAACGGCACCCCCAGAAATATGTCCGCCGAACGCTGATAAAGCTGACAACTCAATTTGCCATCCGCCACATAAAATTGAAACAGGCAATGACAAGGCGGCAGGGCCATATCATCAACTTCAGCCGGGTTCCAGGCGCTGACAATATGTCGGCGTGAATTTGGATTGTTTTTTATCCCCTCGACCAGAATTTTTATCTGATCGATTCTTTCCCCGTCCGGAGCCGGCCAGCTTCTCCACTGGGAGCCGTATACCGGGCCAAGATCCCCGTTTTCATCAGCCCATTCGTCCCAGATCCTTACTCCGCGCTCCTGCAGCCAGCGCACGTTGGTCTCACCCCGCAGGAACCACAGCAATTCATGGATAATGGATTTTACATGCAGTTTTTTTGTCGTTAACAGCGGAAAACCCTCCGCCAGATCAAACCGCATCTGATAGCCGAACACCGAGCGCGTGCCGGTTCCGGTCCTGTCCCCGCGCTCATTGCCATGCTCTTTGACGTGTCTTAACAGATCAAGATATTGCTTCATGAAAGACAGCATAAATGATTCTTGATCCCAGGGCATTGGCCCCGGACCGGCCCGCCTGAAATAAAATCCCCCCCTAGAATCCCAGCAGCAGGCCCGGCAGATAAAGCACGATGGCCGGAAAGGCGATCAGGCCGGCAATGGTCAGCGCATCGGCGATGAAAAACGGCGAAACTCCCCAGAACACTTCCTGCACCGAAATGTCCTTGCGCACCCCGGCAACCACGAAACAGTTAAGACCTATGGGAGGTGTTATCAGGCAGAGTTCCGCCATCTTGACCACTATTATGCCGAACCAGATGGAAAACCCGACCGAACTCATGCCAAAAGCACTGTCGGCCGCCGAAACCCCTTCTCCCCCGTTAAGCGCAATCACGGCCGGATAGACCACCGGCAGGGTCAGGACCAGCATGCCGATGGCGTCCATGAACATTCCCAGCACCGCATAGGCTAAAAGAATATAGATCAGGGTCAGCATCGGACTCTGGTCAAGGGAGCCCACCCAGTCGGAAAACAGCCCCGGAAGGTCTGCAAATCCCAGGAACCTGACATAGATGAGCACGCCCCAGATGATGGTGAAGATCATCACCGACAGCTTGGCCGTCTCCAGCAGGGCCTCCTTGAACTGGGGCCAGCGCATGCCCTTGGCCAGGGCCATCAGGAACACCACGAACGCCCCCAGCGCCCCCCCTTCGGTGGGGGTTCCCCAGGCATCGCCTCCAAACGGGTTGTAAATGAAGAATATTATGATCATCACCACGAAGAATATGGGGAACACCCCGGGCAGGGACCTGAATTTCTGTCCCCAGCTATATCCCCTCACGGGGGGGCCGAAATTCTTGAACACCATGGCAAGGACTATGATCAGCCCCCCATAGATCACTGCCGAGAAGGCTCCGGGAATGAACCCGGCCAGCAGCAGGGCCCCCACATCCTGTTCCACGATGATCGCATAGATGACCAGGATTGCAGAAGGCGGAATCAGGGAAGCAAGGGTGCCCGCCGCCGCCACCACTCCGGCCGCGAAACGCTTGTCATATCCGATCTTGAGCATTTCGGGTATGGCAATGCGGGAAAACACCGCCGAAGTCGCCACCGAGGCCCCGGAAACGGCGGCAAAACCGGCCGTGGCAAAAACCGTTGCAACCGCCAGTCCCCCCGGCAACCAGCCCACCCAGCGCTTGGCCGCCTCGAAAAGGGCCTTGGTCAGGCCCGCATAATAGGCCAGAAACCCTATGAGTATAAAGGTGGGAATCAGTGACAGGGCCTGGGAGGATATCTTTGAATTGGGAACCTGGCCTGCGGTTTTCACGGCAACGGTAAGGGCCCACATGAACTGGTCGGCATCATATCCCTTTTTCGACCAGAAAATCCACACCAGTCCGACCAGGCCGGCCAGGGCCGCTGCAAAACCGACCCGCATGCCGAGCACCACCAGGACCAGCATGCCGCTGGTTACGGCAATTCCAATACCCGTCGCATCCATCAGGCTTGCCCCCCGTCAGGCTTGTTCCCGTCCTGTTTCCCGTTTTCTTCCGTCCCGTTGGCGGGCATCTCGTCAAACCCCGAAACGGTCTGTGCCTCCCGCGCCGCAACCTCGGCGGCACTTTCCACCAGCGGAACTGCAATCGGACTCCTGGTTCCGCTGATTATGGCCTGTCCATAGCCCCACAATTGCAGGACCAGTCTCATGGAAATTACTGAAAATGCAAATGATACCAGCAACTTGGAAGGCCAGATCGGCAGTCTTATGTCAAGGGTTGAATCCCGGCTCCAAAGGGGGGACGACAGGTCGAAGGATCGCTGAAAATGCGCAAAGGTTCCCCAGACCAGCAGCACCATCAGAACCAGCATGAAAAGGGTGGTTATGAATTCCGAAATCCACAGCCAGCGCCCCTTCAGGCGTCCGACCACCACGTCCATTCTTATGTGCCCGCCAAGGCGCTGGGTATAGGAAATGCCCAGGAAGGCAATCAGCGACATGACCTGCTCTATCCAGTCCACATAGCCGCGCAATGGCTGATTGAACAGGTTGCGCCCGCTGACACTGACCACCGCCAGCAGCATCAGGCCGAAGACCGCCAGCCCGCCGATCAGCGCCAGAACGGTTTCGGCCTTGTAAAGGGAACGGTCCATCCGGCTCAACAAGGAATTGTCTTCAAGCACCGACGATGCGCTGGCCAAGGTTTCCTCCCCCAGGGGTCAGTTTTTCCAGGAAATCCGTCTGGACGGATAACAGCAGCGCCGCCGACCTGTATGGCCGGCGGCACCGGATTTACCAGTATTACTGGTTGTCGATCATGCCCTTGACGAAGTCATAGAGCTCCTGGGCCGGCAGGCCACGAGCCGTATTTTCCTCGATCCAGGCCTGGGCGGCAGGTCCTGCAACCGCTTCGCGGAAGGCCGCCAGTTCGCTTTCGGAATAGGTGATCCGCTCGATACCCTTTTCATCCAGCAACGGTCCCCATGCGGCCATGGTCTGTTCGTTGTAGTAATCGATGTAGTAATCGAGCGCTTCATCCACCGAGCCCAGCAATGCCTCGCGGTTTTCATCCGAAAGGGCATTTAATGCATCGGTATTGACCACCACCGGGCAGTTGACGGTGCCGGGGTTCAGGTTGGTGGTCCACCAGGTGGCATTTTCCACGGTTCCAAAGGCCATGTGGGCATGGGGGGCGAAGGCCACCGCCTTGACCACGCCGCTATCCAGGGCCTGGCGAACCTCGGAAGCCGACATGGAGGTGGGAACCGCATCGATGGCTTCCATGGCCTTGCCGATGCCGCCGGTCGCCCTTACGGTCAGCCCGGCAAAGTCTGCCAGTGTCCTTGGCGGCTCGCCAACCCCTGCAATATTGTACTGGGGCAGCGGGGAAGGCATCAGCAGGGTTGCATTCCAGCGGGCCAGGTCGGCAACGACGGCCGGCTGCTTGTAAAGGGCCTGGGAAATCTCCCGTTCCTGCTCAAGGGTGCTCACCCCGAGAAACGGCAATTCGAGCACGGTGATAGAGGGATTCTTGTCCGCGTGATAACCGGCACAGAACTGGGCCATTTCAAAGGCGCCCACCGAGATTCCGTCAAGGTTCTCACGGTTTTTCGACAGGCCTCCATAAGAGATGTTCAGTGTGAACTGGCCATTGGTCTTGGCATCTACCAGTTCGGCCAGTTTTTCCACATGCTCGGTGAATGCCCGGCGCTTGCCCCAAAGGGAAACGTTCCACTCGACCATGGACTGGGCCATGGCCTCGCTGGCAAAGGCCAGGGTTATCAGGCTGATGGCAGTGGTTTTCAGGAAACTCTTCTTCATTTATATCCTCCTCAAGATATTCTGGTTTGGTTCAACAACGCCCACTTCGGCAACTAACGCCCACTTCGGCAATTTATGGCATTTTCTTGACCTTTTACAGCTTCTTGTAATGATTTGAACACGAACTGACCATGAAGAAATCCGCAAGGTCACCCCTCCGGCCC
>WFPQ01000132.1 GCA_015487515.1 Hyphomicrobiales bacterium
GTATAAGAGACAGGGGCAAAAACAACCATGGCCACCAGGACCAGCCACAAGCGATGGAACAGGGCCCAGACGGGAGGAAACAGAAAAGCCAGCCAGTCAAAACCGTCCTTGACGAATAAAAAGCTCATATCATCGGTGCGCGACGGATTATGGTGCACGACAAACAAACCCACGGACAAACCCTTCCATAGCTGTTCAAACCCAGTTGATCCAAGACCGGCAGTGAAGGCCAGCCACCCGCAGGCCGGCAAACAAGTGGCCGGCCCTCAAACATCCGGCCCCCGGGACCATCCTGCAAAATACTTTTACAGCAAACCCTTGGAAGATGGAATCTGCATTTCGGCACGGGGATCAATGGCCAGGGCCGTGCGCAGCGCCCGGGCCAGGCCCTTAAAGGCACTTTCGGCAATATGGTGGTTGTTCTGGCCATAAAGATTTTGCACATGCAGGGTTATGCCCGCATTGATGGCAAAGGCCTGAAACCATTCCTGGAACAGTTCCGTGTCCATTTCTCCGACCTTGTCACGGGAAAAATCAACCTTGAACACCAGAAACGGACGTCCCGAAACATCGATCGCAACCCTTGTCAATGCCTCGTCCATGGCCATGTCGATCGAAGCATAACGGGTAATGCCCCTCTTGTCCCCGAGGGCCTGCTTGAGAGCCTGCCCCAGGGCAATGCCCACATCCTCGGCCGTATGGTGAAAATCCACGTGCAGATCACCCCTGGCGGCAACCCTTATATCCATCAGGGAATGACGGGCCAGAAGATCAAGCATGTGGTCAAGAAAACCGATGCCGCTGGAAATATCACTGTTTCCGGTACCATCAATATCAATACTGACATCTATTGCCGTTTCTCCGGTCGTGCGGGAAATTTCAGCCTTGCGCATGACGTTTGACCTTTCCAGTCTGTTTGCAGTCCGGACCATTCATGATCCAGTGCCCTTTAACAGTTTGGCCGGCTTTGGCAAAGACTTGATGAACAAAGTTTGAAATTCGGCACCATTTGGCCGGCAACCGGTTTGCAATCGCGGACCAAACCCCTAAGTAGGGCTGGAGCCAAAATTTGAGGATATGTCAAAATGACGGATCAAACCGGAAACATGCAAAGCTGGCATGGAACAACCATAATCTCGGTAAGAAAGGGGAAAAAGGTGGTGGTGGCAGGAGACGGGCAGGTTTCTCTCGGACCAACGGTGATCAAGCACGGGGCAAAAAAGGTCAGAATGCTGTCAAATGGCCAGGTCATCGCCGGCTTCGCCGGGGCGACCGCCGATGCGTTCACCCTGTTCGAACGCCTCGAGGCCAAGCTGGAACAGTATCCGGGAAAACTGATGCGGGCCTGCGTGGAACTGGCCAAGGACTGGCGCACCGACCGCTACCTGCGCAAGCTGGAGGCCATGCTGATCGTGGTAGATGAAACAGATTCGCTGGTCCTGACGGGAACGGGTGATGTGCTAAGCCCCGATGAGGGGGTGGTGGCCATAGGATCAGGAGGAAATTATGCCCTGTCCGCCGCCCTTGCCCTGATGGATACGGACAGGGAGGCAGAAGAAATAGCCCGCTCGGCATTGGCCATTGCCGCAAAAATCTGCGTCTATACCAATGAGCAGGTAACCCTTGAAAGCCTGGACAGCAAATGACCGGGACAAAATGAAACCATGCACAATGCTAGCCCGAACAAGCCTGGAACAGACATGAACAACAAGACCTTCTCTCCCCGCGAAATCGTATCGGAACTGAACCGCCACATAGTCGGACAGAACAGTGCCAAGCGCGCCGTGGCAATTGCCCTTAGAAACCGGTGGCGGCGCCAGCAGCTGCCAGAGGAAATGCGCCGGGAAATAAGCCCCAAGAACATACTGATGATCGGGCCGACCGGAGTGGGAAAAACCGAAATTTCACGCCGACTGGCCCGGCTGGCCAATTCTCCCTTCATAAAGGTGGAAGCCACCAAGTTCACGGAAGTGGGATATGTGGGGCGCGACGTGGAACAGATCATAAGGGACCTGGTGGAGGCGGGTATCGGCATATTAAAGGAACAAAAACGCAAGAAAGTGCAGGCAAAGGCCCATTTGCAGGCCGAGGAAAGGGTGCTGGACGCCCTGGTCGGAGCTTCGGCCCAGGCATCAACCCGGGAAAGTTTCCGCAAGAAATTGCGGGACAACGAACTGGATGACAAGGAAATAGAAATCGAGGTCAGCCCATCCATGGGGCCCGGGTCCTTCGAAATTCCCGGAATGGGCGGCGCAGGGGCAATGATCAACCTTTCGGAAATGTTCGGCAAAGCCTTCAGCCAGCCCGGCATCAAGCGCAGGATGAAGATAAGGGACAGCTATTCACCCCTGATCGCCGAGGAAGCAGACAAGCTTCTGGACCAGGAGCAGATCAAGATCGAGGCCATAGAACTGGTGGAAAATCACGGTATCGTCTTCCTGGATGAAATCGACAAGATCTGCGTGCGCGATGGAAAGAGCGGGGGCGAGGTTTCACGCGAAGGGGTGCAAAGGGACCTGTTGCCCCTGATCGAGGGAACCGTGGTTTCAACCAAACATGGCCCGGTAAATACCGACCACATATTGTTCATAGCATCGGGGGCCTTTCACCTGTCAAAACCGTCGGACCTGTTGCCCGAACTGCAGGGTAGGCTGCCCATACGGGTGGAGTTAAGAGCCCTTACCAGGGGTGACTTCGTGCAGATTCTGAACGATACCGAGGCCAGCCTGATAAAACAGTACGTGGCCCTGATGAAAACCGAAGGGGTTGAACTGGAATTCACCGAAAATGCCATAGAGGCCATTGCCGATGCCGCCTTTGAAGTTAATTCGAGCGTGGAGAACATCGGGGCAAGAAGGCTGCAAACGGTCATGGAACGGCTGGTGGAAGATATCTCCTTTGATGCACCGGACAAGAGCGGGGAATCGATAAAGATCGATGCTGCCTTCGTCAGGGAGAAGGTGGGCGACCTGGCCGGCAATGCGGACCTGAGCAAATTCGTCCTGTAAAAAAGCAAACCGTAAAATCAACAGGGAACTGGCGGAGCAGGGCCCAGGGCACCGGCAGGCCGCTTCAGCCGCCGCTGCGCCGGATGATCTCGTTCTTTAAGTGAACCAGGTCAGCCGTGGACAGCCTTTTTATGTCCCGGGCCAGATAATTGGCCAGTTCCGTGGCCTCGGGGGCCATTCCCGACGTGTCAATGGTGACCTTGGGATCAGAAATCTCGGCCAGCCTTTGCAATTCTTCCGCCTCGTCCCAGATGACGTTGAAAAAAGCTATGATCCGATGCAGCAAAAACCAGGTGGGCTTGCCCCGGTTGCCATGTTCAAGGGCCGACAGATAGGCGCTTGAAACATTAAGAGCCCGGGCCATTTCCTTCAAGGAAATGCCCCGTTCCGCCCGAAGGCGGCGCAGTTTTGCTCCGAGCGGAGTCATGGCTGCAACTTTGGATGATGGCCGCAAAGGCGCTTTTTGAGGCGGACATAAAATGCCCCCTCGCCCCCGTGGTGGCGGGCCGACACCTCAAAGCCCGCAATGAGCGGAGCCAGGGCCGGATCCTGCAGCCAAAGAGGCAGCATCTGGCGCAGGACCCCACGCTGCAGGCCGTTTTGCGAAGTGGAATTGCCATGACCCTTGCCGGTTATGACAAGCAATGTGCGACTGCCCGTCCGGGCCTGGTCCCGGATGAAGCGAAAAAGCGCGACACGGGCCACATCACGGTTCATTCCATGCAGATCAATACTGGCATCGATCGGCACCCGGCCCCGGCGAAGACGACGATGCATGCCAGGTTCGATATCCGGCAGATCCACGGACAGAGCAGGAACAGCGGCCGAAGGGCCTGACATGGTGGCAGGGGGGCGGGAAGCAAAAAAAGATTTTTGCGAATCACCGTCCCGGGATCGGGAAAAACCACTTTCAGCAGAAGAGGCAAAAGGTTTGCCCGGCGGCCGAAGGGCGGCGGAAGGGCGGGATTTGCCGGCAAGGGGCCTGATGGTCAGCTTTACCTCGTTCCACAGGTGCCAGTCATTCAAACCGGTGGAACGGAGAGTTTTTGCGGTGGTCTTCTTGTTGCCGGATCTGAAACTGCTCATGGTTGAAACCATAGTTTTTGCTTGCCTGGATCAGACTGACTTGCCGGGAGACGGCCACCGGGCAAACGGGAAAGGGACCTGGAAAAACCCTTCAGGAAATCTGATCGGTGGCCACGAGTTTCCAATTGGGATCGCGGGAGCGGGTGTTTCTTGAAAAGGTCCACTCATCGGCAATGTCAACGACCCTTTCCTCGTGCCCCTCGACCAGGCGCCCGTCTGCATCCCTGGTGGCCGAAACCACCTGGGCATCGAACCTCAAGGTGATGCTGGCGATACGCTTGTCAAGTTCGGCATGCACAAACTCGATGTTGGGCAGGGCAACAA
>WFPQ01000133.1 GCA_015487515.1 Hyphomicrobiales bacterium
GATAAACGCATCCCCTTTCCAGAACCGCCCCTTCCCCGAGGTCTATTTCGTGCAGCATCAATTCCCTTATGCGTTCATCGACACTTCTTTCGGGCCCCGGCAAAAAGCTCGAGCGCACCCGAAAGGCCTTTTCCCCCAGCCGCATGTCAAGGGATGCGGGCTGTATCTGATCTTCATCCAGCGCGCTTCCTGTGCTCATGGCCCCCTGTTCGAAAAGCTCTTCGATCATCTGGGCCGGGAATATGCCATCTGGCGATTTTGGCATCTGTCTTGTCTTTCCGGTTTGCTGTGCCTGCATATCAATCCATATCATTGACGCCAAGCGCAAAAAAGCTTTAGATCGCCCCGGGTGCGATCTGGCCGGCCTGGTCGCAGCCACCATTGACCGAATTGACCGAAATGTTAAGGGACCCCGGAACGTTCTGGTCATCCGGATTTTCAACCGGCCGCTGGCCGGTTTTGCTTTGGAGAATTTTAATGCCTGATGACAAGAATCCCCTAGCTCAGGACAGGAACCGCGCAAGCAGAACCCGGCTGGTGCACGGGGGTACCCAAAGAAGCGGTTTCGGGGAGACCTCAGAGGCGATTTTCATGAATTCGGGCTTTTCCTATCCCGATTCCGGGGCGGCCGAGGCCCGCTTCAGGGGGGAATCCGAAGGGCATATCTATTCGCGTTTTTCCAATCCGTCCGTCGACATGTTCCAGGATCGCATGGCGATGCTCGAGGGAGCCGAAGCGGCAAGGGCAACGGCCACAGGCATGGCGGCGGTAACCACCGCCCTGATGGCCCAGCTCAGGGCCGGAGACCACGTGGTTGCTTCAAGGGCCCTGTTTGGCGGCTGCCGTTTTGTCATCGAGGATTACCTGCCGCGCTGGGGGGTGAACAGCACCCTTGTCGATGGCCGCGACCCGGAAAACTTTGCCTCTGCGATGCAGAAGAACACCAGGGCGGTTTTCATCGAAACCCCCACCAACCCCACCCTTGAGCTGGTTGATATCCGGGCAGTGGCCGATATTGCACATGCCCATGGTGCCAAGCTGGTGGTCGATAACGTTTTCGCCACTTCTGTCTGGCAAAAGCCCCTGCAACTCGGGGCCGACCTGGTGGTCTATTCGGCAACCAAGCACATTGACGGCCAGGGCAGGGCCCTTGGCGGGATTATCCTGGGCTCAAGAGAGCTTGTCGAGGCCGATATTCACACCATAATCCGCCAGACCGGCCCCTCCATCAGCCCGTTCAATGCCTGGGTGATGCTGAAGGGTCTGGAGACGCTGGAATTGAGGGTGGAACAAATGACCCGTTCGGCCGGGAAAATTGCCGACTTCCTGTCCGCGCACCCCAGGGTCAGGCGGGTCTTTTATCCCGGTAACGAGAATCACCCCCAATACGACCTGGCCCGACGTCAGATGCAGGGTGGCTCCAACATGATAGCCCTGGAAGTGGACGGAAACAAGCAGGCCGCCTTTGAGTGCGCCGATGCCTTGAGCGTGATCCTGATTTCCAACAATCTGGGGGATGCAAAATCGATCATTTCCCATCCTGCCACCACGACTCATCAGCGCCTTTCCGAAGAGGTGCGGGCCGAACTCGGTATCGGGGACAACCTGTTGCGCCTTTCCATAGGTCTTGAAGATGTCGATGATCTGATTGCCGATCTGGATTTCGGGCTCGGGAAAATTTAGACCCTTCAGGATCAAGGGACTGCGGAATCGCAGGCTTCGGGTTCAGGATCGGGGGGGAGGAAAGTTTTTCCAGGCCCGCCATATGCGCATTGCTCCCGTATAAAAGGTGGCGGCTGCAAAGGCATAGGCCAGGGTAACGAACAGGCCGGGCCAGATCAGGATCAGGATAAAGAACAATATGGTTTCGGTTCCCTCCAGCAGGCCATCGGTGAAGTAGAGGTTTTTTTCACCCCTTGAATCCGATGTGAGACCATTTCGCTCGGCAAGAATGGAATAGCCAAGGAACGTCGCCCCGTTGAAATAAAATGACAGCAGCAGCACCGTTGCCGCAAGGCCGTTTTTCTGCTGGTCGAGCATGGCAAATCCAAGGACCATGGCCCCATAAAACAGGAAATCGGCCACAATGTCGAAAAATCCGCCAAAGTCGGTTTTTTGCGTGGCTCTTGCCACGGCTCCGTCCAGCCCGTCGGCAATTCTTGACAATATTAGAAAAATCAGGGCTGGCATAAAACTTCCCAGGGCAACGAGAACTGCTGCCACCAGTCCCAGCACCAGCCCCAGTGCGGTAATGCCATTGGCGCTCGTTCCCGTCCGGGCCAGTTTTTTCCCGATCCGGTTCAGGGGGGGATCAATGATTTTTCTCATGAAACCGTCAAGCACGATTTTCTCTCCGGTCCGATCCTGCTTAGCCGCGGCTCCCGGTCGGGCAGGGCCATGCATGAATGTGCATGAAACGAGCGTGCATACAATATATGATTTTGGTATTTATATGATTTTGGTATTTTTTGTGATCAAATTGCCGGCATCTTTTTCTTGTCACCGATTGTTTTGGCCTTGACCGTTTCTGCGGGGTTGAAAGCGGGCTGGAAGCTGATACTGATTGCAAGGGCATTTTACCCGGTTGTCCGCTTGATGGGGTTTCATGGAAGTCAGAACCTTACTGACCATAATCGGCGCGCTGGTGGCCAGCCTGGGCCTGGCCATGCTGTTGCCTGCCTTTGCAGACGCGATAACCGGCAATGATGACTGGCGGGTGTTTCTTGGTGCCTCTCTGGTTACCACCCTTAGTGGTGGCGGTCTCTGGGCCTCGACTTCGGGCCGCATTGAAACCCTTACCATGCGCCAGGCCTTTTTGCTGACGGCTCTCATCTGGGTGGTCCTGACATTTTTTGGCTCCCTGCCTTTTTTGTGGTCCGATCTTGGTCTCAGTTTTACCGATTCCATGTTCGAGGCCATGTCCGGCATAACCACCACCGGGGCCACCATTCTGGTCGGACTTGATGAGCTTCCGGCCGGCATACTGCTCTGGCGCGGGCTTTTGCAGTGGTTTGGCGGCCTTGGTATCGTGGTCATGGCCATTGCCGTATTGCCC
Organism: Hyphomicrobiales bacterium; assembly: GCA_015487515.1. Taxonomy (GTDB): domain Bacteria; phylum Pseudomonadota; class Alphaproteobacteria; order Rhizobiales; family Devosiaceae; genus DROE01. Next base: position 3,056 of record WFPQ01000133.1, read on the forward strand.
ATGCTGCAGGTTGGGGGCATGCAGATGTTCAGGGCCGAGGCTTTTGAGACCCCCGACAAGATTCTGCCCCGGGCCACCCAGATCGCCGGTGGAATGACGATGATCTATCTTGGCCTTACCCTGGCATGTGCTGCCATTTACTGGTTTTTCGGCATGAATTTTTTCGAAGCCATGGTCCATGCCATGACAACGGTGGCAACGGGCGGTTTTTCGACCCGCGATGGTTCCATTGAATCCTTTAATTCGATCGCCATTGATTATACCAGCATCGTGTTCATGATCCTTGGAGCGATGCCCTTTGCCCTTTATCTGGGTGCAGTCCAATATGGCCACTGGAAACGGCTTTTCATGGATTCCCAGGTTCGCACCTTCATCATGCTGCTGGTTCTTGCGAGCCTAGTCATAATGATGGTGCAGATAAATATTTCCGTCTATGAGGGCGAAGAGGCTTTTCGCCATGCCCTGTTTTCCGTTACCTCGGTAATAACCGGCACCGGCTATGCCACGGTTGATTACGGGGCCTGGGGTTCCCTGGCCACGGCAATATTTTTCATACTTACCTTTGTCGGAGGCTGCACCGGCTCAACCTCGTGTGGCATCAAGATATTCAGATTCCAGGTGCTGGCCCGCGATCTTTATCAGCACGTGCTGAAAATTCTTTCCCCCTCGCGGGTATATATCAAGCGCTACAACGGTGTCCCGCTGCCTGAAAGGGTTTCCACCTCGGTGCAAAGTTTCGTATTTCTCTACATTTCCAGCTTTTTCGTGCTGGCAGTCCTGCTGGGAGCCACGGGAATGGATGCGGTGAGTGCCCTGAGCGGTGCGGCCACCGCCATTTCCAATGTCGGCCCCGGACTGGGGGATGTCATTGGCCCCAGTGGCACGTTTGCCCCCCTGGCCGATATTTCAAAATGGCTCCTGATCATCGGCATGCTGGTGGGGCGCCTGGAAATCCTCATCGTCCTGGTACTGTTCACCCCCCGCTTCTGGCGGGCCTGAAGCCGGCCCGTGCGGTCCTTCCGCCCAACTGTCTGACCGTTTCGTCTTCGGCCATCCCAAATCCGTTCGTCTTCAGTCTTTCATGGCGAACTGGTTCGGGTTGAAATGATAGGTGGTCGAGCAGAATTCGCACGTAACCTCTATTTCCCCGTCCCGGGCCATTTCCCTGCGTTCATCGGCAGAAAAATTGGCCTGCAGCATTGCCTCGGTACGTTCGGCCGAACAGGTGCACCTGGCTTCCAGCATGCCCGGTTCGAACACCCGGACTCCGCTTTCGTGGAACAGGCGAAACAACAGCCGTTCGCTCGAAACACCAGGATCGACAAGTTCGTCATCGCCAATGGTGGCAAACAGTGACTGGGCCTGCATCCAGTTGTCCGGGTCGTCCGCGGCCACCTTGCCGCCTTCGGGGGGCATGTCCCCTGTTTCCTTGCCGGTTTCCATGGTTTTTTGGGGGGGCTGCTGTCCGGCTTTGGGAAAATGCTGCACCATCATGCCGCCTGCTCTCCAGTTCGAACCTGCTTCGCCCCTGGTCCTGTGTTCTCCGACCGCCAGACGCACCATGGTTGGAATCTGTTCGGACTGGGCAAAATACTGGTGGGCTGCCGCCTCAAGGCCGCTGCCATCTATTTCCACTATTCCCTGGTAGCGTTCGGCATGGGCTCCCTGGTCGATGGTCATTGCCAGGTGCCCCCTGCCCAGCATTGCGGCACTATTTGCATGCTGCTTCTCTTTTGCGGCAGCCAGTGCCTTCTGGTCGAAGCGGGCATAGGCCCTAAGTCCGCCGGGAACCCCGTTTTCATCACCACCGTTCGTCTCACCTCCCATTTCCATGTCGACCACCATCATGTTTACCGGACCATCGGTCTGCGTTTGCAGAATGAAACGCCCGGCGAATTTCAGCGATGATCCCATCAGGGCCGCCAGGGTCATGGCTTCCCCCAGCAGGCGGATAACCCCATCCGGGTAGTCGTGGGCTCTTGCCACCTGGTTCAGAGTATCCGCCAGCCTTACGGAGCGCCCCCTGCAGTCAAGGTTTTCAAGGGTGAATGGCACATGAACGTCATCACCGCTCTCGGGGCGGTCAAGGCCATATTTTTCCAGTGGTCCGGGGCCGGTCGAGTCTGTCCTGTTCATGACAGTCTTTCGATTCCAAATACATGGGCCAGGATGGCCTTTTGCACGTGCATGCGGTTTTCCGCCTCGTCAAAGACCACCGATTGCGGGCCATCCATTACCTCTTCCGTCACCTCGTCTCCGCGATGGGCCGGCAGGCAATGCATGAACAAGGCATCCGCACTGGCAAGTTCCATCAGGCTCTGATCGACCCGGTAGGGAGAAAGAATTCGCCGTCTTTCACTTGCATCCTTGTCACCCATGGAAACCCATGTATCGGTTATTACAAGGTCGGAATTCCTGCAGGCTTCCCTTGGATCGGTTCCCAGGGAAATCCTGTCTCCGGCCGCGGCAATGTCGTTCAGCATTTTTCCTGATGGGGCATATTCTTCCGGGCAGGCAATATTTAGCCTGTTGCCGAATATGGCCGTTGCATGCACCCACGATGCCAGCACGTTGTTGGCATCGCCCACCCATGTCACGCTGGCTTCTTCTATCGGCCCTCTGTGTTCTTCAAAGGTCTGAATGTCGGCAAGTACCTGGCAGGGGTGAGACAGTTGCGTAAGTCCGTTTATCACCGGAACACCGGCTGTTCCTGCAAGTTCCAGCAGATCTTCATGGGAAAGGATGCGGATTATTATGGCATCGACATATCTGGACAGTACCCTGGCCGTATCGGCGATGGTTTCTTCCCGGGACAATTGCATTTCGCGCCCGGTCAGCATCATGGTCTGCCCGCCCAGCTGTCGCATGCCCACGTCAAAGGAGACCCGGGTCCTTGTGCTCTCCCTTTCGAATATCATGGCCAGCATCTTGTCTTTAAGAATCGGGGGGCGCTCTCCATTGGCCAGCCGTTTTTTCAGATCGGCCGAAAGGTCAAGAATGTTGCGCAGGGTCTGGCGTGAAAACCCTTTCAGGTCCAGGAAGTGCCTTGGAGGATTTTTTTTGTCCTTGGTGCCGTTTATTGCTTGCTCGTTCATGAAAACAGTCCTTGAAACCTTGGGGGTTATTTTTTCTTGCCGTCAATTTCGTCCAGGGCGGTGCAGATCTTTTCGAATGCTTCTTTTATGTCGTCTTCGGTTATTATCAGGGGAGGAAGCAGCCGCAGCACATTGTCGCCGGCGGCCACGCACAAAAGCTTGTGCTGACGAAGCTTTTCGACAAATTCCCTGACCGGTGGGGTGATTTTCATCCCCGCCATCAATCCCATCCCACGCACATCCACCACCAGGTCGGGATATTTCTGCATTAACTGCTGCATGTGATGGCCCAGCACATTTCCCATTTTTTCCACGCGCTGCAGGAAACCGGGGGCAAGAATCTGTTCTATGACCGCATTGCCGACGGCGCAGGCAAGGGGGTTTCCCCCATAGGTTGACCCATGGGTTCCCGGCACCATTGACTTTGCCACCTTTTCGGTGGCCAGGCACGCTCCCAGGGGGAATCCTCCCCCGATCCCCTTGGCCACTGCCATGATGTCCGGTCTGATTCCCGCCCATTCATGGGCAAAGAACTTTCCGGTCCTGCCATAGCCGCACTGAACTTCGTCCAGAATCAGTAACAGCCCATTGTCATCGCAAAGCTTCCGCAAGCCGGCCATGAAACTTTTTTCCATGATCCTTATCCCTCCCTCTCCCTGCACCGGCTCGATCAGTATGGCGCAGGTTTTCGGGGTGATTTTTTTGGCAACGGCTTCAAGGTCGCCGGGCTCCACATGCGCGAAGCCGGGCATGACAGGTCCAAAACCTTCCAGGTAGGCCGGGTTTCCCCCGGCGGCTATGGTGCCAAGGGTGCGCCCGTGAAAGGAGCCTTTAAAGGCGATTATCTCGAACCTTTCCTTTTCTCCCCTGTCAGAGAAATGGTGGCGCGCGGTCTTGATGGCGCATTCCACGGCCTCTGCTCCGGAATTGGTAAAGAACACCGCCTCGGCAAAGGTTTCCTCCACCAGCTTTTGGGCCAGCCTCTCCGCTTCCGGTATCGTGTAGATGTTGGAAACATGCCACAGCCTGTTACCCTGTTCCGTCAGGGCTTTGCGGACGAGCGGGTTTGAATGGCCAAGGGCATTGACGCCGATGCCCGAATTGAAATCCAGGAATTCTTCTCCCCTGCTGGTATAGAGCCTGACCCCTTCACCGCGTTCGAACGCCAGGGGAGTGCGTGCATAGGTGCCGAACAGGGCCGACTTTTCCTGGCTGGTGTTGTTTGGGGAAGGCATGGTTCTTTCCTTTTGGCTGACATGGAAATAAAGCTTCTAAAAGCAGTACCGGCTTTTTGCCAGACTTATTTGAACCTGCCCCGTTCATCATGGCGATTTTACCATGGTGATTTTGCGAAAAACCATGTCTTTTTGCATTCAGCCCGCTGTCGGTAACGGCAATTGATCCGCAAATCTGCCGTTTCAGGCAAAAAGTTAATTTTCCGTCCATACCTGATTTTGCATTTCATGTTGCCATGGCAGGTGCGCTAAGTGCCTGATGTGACTCGATAATGGTCACAAAAATGATTTTTTGAGTTTTTCCATATTTGTGCGAGCCTGTCGTCCGGGAGTTTTTTTCGGGGAAATCCGCCAATTTATCTTGTCACGGATTCACTGGGTTGGTTAATATCCGCCCATTGGGGGCACGACATATCGTGCATACATCAATCAGAACATACGACTTGTAGATAATTTTGCTGCAATGGTTAATCAGCGGCGCGGTAGGGGATTCCATAAATGGGCTGGACAGAAGAGCGTGTTGGCATACTCAAGAAATTGTGGATGGAAGGGCTGAGTGCTTCCCAGATTGCGGTGGAACTTGGTGAGGGTGTTACCAGAAATGCGGTGATCGGCAAGGTGCATCGCCTCAAATTGTCCGGGCGCGCCAAGCCTGCAAATTCAAACCAGAGGGCGCGAGCCAGCCGTACCACGACCCGGGCGGGCCGCAATGCCGGTGCCCGGGGAGGCAATGGGGGAATAACAGGCAAGCGGCGTTCTGTTTCCATGCCCGTATCCGGCGCCAATGCCCTTAGTTCGTCGGTTGCAGAACAGGAAAGCCCCCGCCCTTCGCCCCGGCTGGAGCCTGAATTGTTCATTCCGCCGGCCGAGCGCATAGGGCTTATGGAATTGACGGAAAAAACCTGCAAATGGCCCATTGGTGACCCCCTGCTGGATGATTTTCATTTTTGCGGCCACGATGCCAGTGACGGCGCCCCCTATTGCAAGTTCCACTCCAGGCGTGCCTATCACACCCTGGAACGCAAGAAGAAGGCAAACTGAGTCCTTCGGGTTTTGGTGATCGGGGTTTTGATGATTGGATTTTGCCATGCAGTCTGAAGGCAAAGAGTCCTCCTCAGGTGCGCTGGAGCTTGCCGGTGCGATCGAAAATTTTGATCTGGATAATCCCGTATTGCCTGAAATAATCGGGAACAGGGCTCTTGTTTCCGGCAATTATCCCTATGAGAGGAAACTGAAGTCCTCCCTTTACGGGGACAGGCTGCAGGCGCTTCAGGTGGAATTGGTAAAATTGCAGACTCACCTTGGTGAGAGCGGTCAGCGCGTTGTGGTGGTTTTCGAGGGGCGGGATGCCGCCGGCAAGGGCGGTACCATCAAGCGCTACCGTGAGCATCTCAATCCGCGCCATACCCGGGTCGTTGCCCTGCCTGCCCCTTCTGACAGGGAGCGGGAACAGTGGTATTTTCAGCGCTATGTCTGCCATCTGCCGGCGGGTGGCGAGACCGTGTTGTTTGACCGGTCCTGGTACAACCGGGCGGTGGTTGAGCCGGTTATGGGGTTTTGCACTCCCCGCCAGACGGAATTGTTTTTCAACGAGGTTCCTGCCTTTGAAAGAATGCTTGTTCAGGACGGCATCAAACTGTTCAAGTTCTGGCTCAATATTTCCCGTCCCATGCAGATCCGGCGTTTTCACGATCGCCGCCATGACCCCCTGAAGCAATGGAAGCTTTCTCCCGTCGATCTTGAGGCCCTTGGCAAGTGGAAGGAATATACCATTGCCCGCAACCGGATGTTTGAGCTTTCCCACAATTCATTCGCCCCCTGGACGGTAATCCGGGCCAATGACAAGCGGCGGGCCCGCCTCGGGGCCATTGCAACGGTTCTTGGGCAAATGGACTATCCGGGCAGGGACAAAAAGCTGGTGGAAGATATTGACGGGGACATCGTCATGCCGGCTCCCGATTTTCTGGAATGCATGTCGGAACACGAATAAATCCGTCTTCGCCGTGAAAGGGGGAGCTAGAAGAAATTTCCCTTGCGGCTGGCAATATATTCCAGTTCTTCCCTTGTAGAGGTTCGACCCAGGGCCTCGTTGCGCATGGGAAAACGGCCAAATCTTGCAATGATGTCCCTGTGGGCAATTTCAAATTCAAGGGATGACCTGATCCCCAGCTGGCCGAACAGCCGGACTGCCTCGTCATGTATCTGCAGGGATTCCGAATGCATGTAGGGCATGTAGGCAAAGCTGCGCATGGTTTTGTCAAGGTCCATGTCTGCTTTTAAGGCTACCAGTTCCTGGGCCAGTACCAGCGCCATTCCGTCATGGACGAATGCTTCTGCCCTGCCGCGGAAAAACTGCCGGGAAAACTGGTCGAGCACGATTATTTCCGCCAGCCTGCCCTTTGGTGTCCTGCGCCATTCATGGGTTTCTCCGGCGGCGACTCTCTGGTGCAGGTCAAAAAACCTGTCACGCAGCAGCCGGTCGAACTTTTCGTCTGCCCCGTACCAGTCCTTTTCGTCATGTTCTTCGAACCAGAACCTGATCACCTCCTTCCAGCCGTTCGTTTCATTCATTTGTTCATTCCTTTTAGTCTGTTTCC